>NZ_CAUJAN010000004.1:80000-390113 GCF_963082495.1 Methanobrevibacter sp. V74 | reverse complement strand
TATTCACATTTTTTTTTAATTGTTCAGTGTTCGCCAAAACTCAAAAATTAATTTTTGATAAACACAAATAATGCTTCAATTTCAAAATAAAGAAAATTTTGAGTTATGTCACATCCTCATCTTTTAAAAAAATATAATAATGAGAGAGTTTCGAAAATTTTTTTTTATTCGAAAAGGAACTCTCTCATCAACACAATACTCTTTTAAAGTTCTCTTTTCAATTATTCTTTAACATTTTTTTATATTGCATAAAAATGTCCATCATCGGTGCCGAAATATACAGTACCATCATCAACGACAATATTACCTACAATGGCAGAACTGGCATTAAAAGCCCAAAATAAACTATCTTTAATGTTTGAATTTAACTTAGTAACATTAAATGCCCATAATATGCCGTTATTGTCTCCAATGTAAAGTGTTCCATTATAACATGTCATGGCTGATGTAACTGGGTTAACGGTGACATTAGTTTTACTGCAGGTTAATGATGAACTAGTATAACTAGCATAATAAATATGACCATTAGCATCTACAGTGTAAACATTACCATTACCATCGGTAATTAACTTATTGCAAGTACCATTTAATGTGGTTGAAGTAATAACCTCTAAATTGGAATTTAATAATGAAATAGCAGTGCCATTATTTGATAAAACACAGATAGTTCCATTAGCATCAATAATAGGATTACCTACAGTACCGCTAATATTATGACTTGTCCCATCAACTAAATTATAAGCAATTAAACCATATATTGTATTGACATAAAGAGTATTGCCATATATGTGAGGTTGGGATAATATTGCTGGTGTGCCATAAGTTACATTAGTAAGTTCTAAAATACTACCATAGTAATAGTAATCTGAATCATGTTTAATCATTGAAATCCAATGATTATCATTGTTGCCATATCCATATTCGCTGCTTATATAAATGGTGTTATTATAAATCACCGGTTTATAAAGGCTTGAGCCTTGATAAATGTTTGCGTTAGTTAAAAATGCACCATTTGTCAAGTTAAAGATATATAATGCGTCCCATGATGCTGGAGCATAAACAGTATTTCCCTCAACTAATAACTCATGGAAATATCCAAATTCAGTTGTGAAATTCCAAACAAGAGCATGGTTAGTATGATTAAAACAGTACAAACTATGACTTGCAGGGACTAGAATATAATTACCTACAATAACGGGTGTGCCGTTTAAATTATCACTTAATACCTCATTCCAACTAGATGGAAGTATCTTAGTGCCTGTAGGAATTGTTATATTGCCTGTATTAGTTCCATTTGTGTTGTTTTCAGGCTCAACATTACTGGAATAATCAGAAATAGTATTGTTATATTGAACAACGTTTACTTTGTCATTCGCCACAAAAACAGATCCAGTACCATTATTTGGTCCATAAAATCCATTATTGGTATAGGTTAAGTATGCTGCAGTATTGCTGTTTCCAGTATAATAATATGCAAGTGCATTACCAGAATTATTGTCCTTAGCAGTATTATTAATAAATCTACATTTATCAACTGTTAATCTGCCGCTGTCAGAACCATAGACTCCACCGCCTCTGCCGTTATTTGCAGAACCCTTTACAACATTACATATAAATACAGAATTAGTAATATTTGAAATTCCTATACAACCAATAGCTCCACCATTACCAGTAGTTACATTATTATTATTAAAACTTGAATTATCAACAATTAAGCTAGATCCGCCAAAAGCTATAGCTCCACCACTGCCACTAGATGCAACATTATTGTTAAATCTTGAATTATTAACAATTAAACTAGGTCCACCGAAAGATATAGCTCCACCACTGCCAGTAGCAGTATTGTTGTCAAAATTACAATTTTCTATATTGACATATGGGCTACTGCCGTAATTACTTGCAGCGATAGCTCCACCATTGGAGTTATGTGCTTCATTACCTGTGAAATTGGAATTAATTACAGTTAAATGACTGTATGAGTATAATGCTCCTCCATTCCATCCGGCAATGTTGTTTCTAAAAATTGATCTTATAATTGTTGTATTTGCATTGCTGTGGGTGTGTATTGCTCCAGCCCACCATGAAGCAGAATTGCCTTCAAAAATTGAATCATATACAATTAATTGACCGCAATTATTAATGGCTCCTGGTTCTATACTGGCAGAATTATTTTTAAATGTGGTGCCTCTTACTATCATATGAACATTATTGACACTTGCAGCATTGTAATTGCTTACTGTACCATAGCTTGTTGTACATTTTTTAAAAGTACAGTTAGTAATATTGGCATGTCCATAATTAAGGTATACAATTGATTGGTGACTTCCTGTTGCAGTGCAGTTTTCAAAAGTACAATTTTCTATGTTATAGTTTCCATTTCCACTGAATTGCATGAGGATGTTTCCTCCACAATTTTGGAATTTTATATTTTTCAAAGTTATAGATAAACCACTAGCACTAGAATAGATTGGAATATAACTATAACTTACAGCATTATTAGAACTGCTTCCACCGATATACGTATTATCAGAACCAATAATTGTTACATTATGTCTAATGACAATTTGTCCAGTAGGAGTTAAATTAGCTCCAATATATACAGTATCATCTCCGCTAGTTCCACTTACTTTATTACCTAATTCAGACCAACTTGTCACAGGAGGATTTGTTGGATTAGATAATAAATTACTTTCATCGGTATTTAATTCATCGTTTAATGAGTCAGATGGAATTGCATCATCTACATCATTAGTTGATAAATCACTTGTGTCATCTATGTTTTGTGCAGAAACACAACCGATTCCTACAATAAACATGATGAACACTATTGAAAATAAAATGTTTTTATATTTCATGTTTTCTATCTACCTTTAAGTTTTTTTATTAAACAATTTTTTCAAATGATTAATTTTTATGATATTAATATTAAAGTATCCTTTATATAATATTATTAAAATACATTTGAATAATTATCTAATGAATTATGATATATATGAAAACATATATAAACTTATCTTAACTTATATTAAAATATATATGAATTTTTATACATGGTTCCACAATGAGAAAAATGATGGATGGGGGTAGAATAAAAATGAAAATAAAAAGATATATATTAATAATCATTATTTTATTAATACTAGTGAATATGGCTAGTATTAGTGCAATTGAAAACAATAATGATGGTTTGGAAATAAGTAATGAAAATCCTATTGAAATAAGTAACCATATACAAAATAATTATGAGAATTCTGAAAAAATATTATCAAAAGACTCTAAAATAAATCAAACTAACCATGAACTTTTATTAGAAGATGATAATTATCAAAATGAGATATTAACAAAATCCTTTAGCAATGAAAACAAAGTACAAATGCAAAATAATAGGGGCAATGATAAATTATCAAATTTCTTAATAGATGGTACGAAGATTATAATATCTGTAAATGATACACAAAAATTAGAAACAACTGGAAACATAACAATAAATATGCAATTCTCATTCACAGTATTGGAACATACTGACGAATTTAAATCACATAATATAACCATTTATGAAAACGATGCTATAATAAAAACACTAAACATAGGTGAACAAAATCTACCTGAATTAGGAATAGTCTCAATCTTTGGAAATAGTGTTAAGTATAATGCAAATGTATTATTCAATTATTCTGTACATGACAATAGTTATTTAACAACATATTTATTTGGAACATATTCTAACACTCTACATTTTGAAAAAATAAAAAATATTTATGTAACTAACTTAAACAACACTCAAATAAACATAGATAACATATATTTTTCTAATGAAACATGGAATAATACTATTAACTCTTTAAAAAAAGCCATATATTATGTAAAAGATAATGGAACCATATTTTTAAACAATATAAACATTATACAAGATACAACAGAAACAATACAAATAAATAAAAATATTACAATAACTGGGAAAAATGTTTCATTTATTTTAGAAAAAACACAAACATTATTGGAAATACAACCCAATACTCAAGTTACATTTGTCAATTTAACATTTATTGGTAACAACCACTACATTATTTCCAATAAAGGGAATTTAAAATTAATTAATTGCAGTTTTAAAGATAATAGTCTTGGTTTGATAAGTAATAATGGAGAATTAGAACTTGAAAATTGTAAAATCGAAGATATAAATCAATTCTACCAAACAAGACCAACAGACAATGACGGTTTGATAATCAACACTAAAACATTAAAAATCACAAATACTGCATTCAATAACAATAATCATTATTTGCCTTATAATTATCCAACTGAAACAACTAATTTAAAAGGAATAATATATAGTACTGGAAAATTATATGCCAATAATGTTAATTTCACCAATATCAACTACAGGATAATATATAATGATGGGGAAATTTCTCTAAATAATACTTTATTTGAAAATATAATCTCAACCAGCAGCCGAGCAATTTATATAATATCTACTAATCAACAATTAAGTGAAAAATACAAATACAACAACTACAAAATACAAAGCATCAGTAAAACAATGAATGGTGGAGTGATATACAATAATAATCAATCTATTGTTATTGATTCTAGGTTTGAAAATGTAGTTGGAAGTAATGGGGGTGTAATATACAACAACAAGGATTTGACAATATTAAACTCCACATTCCAGAAAATTACAGGAAGTAATGGGGGTGTAATATACAACAACAAGGATTTGACAATATTAAACTCCACATTCCAGAAAATTACAGGAAATGATGGAGGAACATTATACAATAATAATTCCTTGACTATTATAAATTCAACAATTCACACAACCAAGGGCAACGCTGGGGGAGCAATATACAATAATAATCGGTTAATTATTATAAGTTCACTGATTAATAACACACGATGCAATAATTTGTTGGGGGGTGGAGCAATATATAATAAAGGAGAATGTAGTATTGACAGTTCGATTATTACTAAATCAGGAATTGGAATTCATTGTAAAGGGGGAATTTATAATGATGGAACATTAACAATAAATAATACAATAATAAGTGAATGCTATGGGATAGATTATTTTGCTGCTGGTGTTGGAGTACACAATAATGGAATAATGACAATATCAAATAGTGAAATCATCAATAACCATGCTAAAAGTGCAGTATATGATGTAAAAGAGGTAAAACAACCAAATGGACAAATATTCATATATTTCATTAATATCGATAGTGGAGTAATTTCCAATAGTGAAACCGGAAAAGCCACAATAACAAAAACAATAATAAAAAACAACACCATAACTAGAGGAAGCAATAATAATTGGGCCATGTATTATGGTACAATCAAAAATAGGGGAGAAATGGAAATAACAAGTTGTATTCTTGATGGCAATAAACCGGAAGACTGGGATGCTTTTTGGGGTGGTGAAGGTTCAATAAACATTTACAACACTGGAAAGTTAACATATATGTACAATTACCTGCTAAACACACAATATTATACTGGAAGCCCTCATGACCCATGCAGTTTGTTATATAATACTATGGATGGAGTATGCAATATTAATTATAATTTCTACTGTTTGAATCCGTCTAGTGTTATTATACATGCGAATCCTAATTATTATTTTGTTCCTTATTTTGATGAGTATGTTCCGATTAAGCTTAATGAAACTAGGAATATTACTTTGTCTTTGGGTTTGACTAATGGTGTTGATTATATGGTTTTTAATGATTGGGATAAGTTATTAACACCTGGGTTAAATACAACTATTACAACAATTGATGAGAATGGTGAGTATAAGAATATAACCACTCTTTTAAAAGATAAGTATACGTTTAGTTTCAATTATACTCATGTTAAAGGTGAATATGTTATTTATAGTAATATTTTGAATTTTAAGAGTAGTGCTTTGGTTGATGTGGGTAAAGAATTTGCTGAAATGGATGTATGTTATAATAATATAACATATAATGATGGGAATATAACGTTTCATGTGAAAATCAATGGAAATCTCACCATGCAACCGACTGGGAATATAACTTTGAGATATAATAATAAGAAAGTTATATTGGGTCTGAAAGATTCTGAGTGCAGTTTTACTATTCCTGATGTATTAAAACCTAATAATTATACTATGTGGATTGATTATGGTGGTGATGGTGAGTATTTTAAAATATTGAAGCGGTGTTTTGTTTTTTCTGTGTATAAGATACCTACTAATATTAGTGTAGTTGCTCCTGAAGTTAAATATGGTGAAGAGGGTCAGATAATTATTACTATTTCACCGGGTTCTGCGAAATTAAATGGTAAGTTATATGTTAATGGACATTTTGCTAAAGATGCCAGTACTCAGTCTATGAGGATTTTAAAAATTAGGAGAAATGTTGGTGTGTATAATATTAGTGTGGTTTTTGATAGTGATGAGTATTATGAGGGTGGTGTTGCATATACTACTTTTATTGTGAGTAAATGGAAAACCAATTTAACTTTAAATGTTGAGGATATTGGTGCTGGTGAGGATGCAATTATTAATCTTACAATTGATCCAGGGGATGTTCGCGGGGAGGCAAAATTATCTATTAATGGTGAGAATATTACAGTTTTCATTAACAATACTGTGACTCCGATTACTATTACTAATCTTAGTAATGGTACATATCATGTTAGTGTTTTTTATCCTGGTGATGAAAAATATGATCAATCTAGTGCCAGTGCTACTTTTACTGTTTCTATGAGGACTACTGCTTTGTCAGTGTTTATTAGTAATGATGATTTGACTGGTAATGTTTTTGTTAAAACAGATTATGTTGATTGTACTGGTGAGGTGAGATTGTATATTAATAATGATATGTTGATTATGAATTTGACTAATGGGTCATGTAATTTTTCTGTTAAATTCAAGAGAGGTGTGAATTATATTTATGTGCATTATGGTGGGGATAGTCATTATTCCTATGCTTCTTGGAATGTGACAACTTTTATTGAAGGAAAGGCTGTTATCAATTGTAGTTGTTTGGATATTAATGAGCATGAGGTGGGTTATTATATTATTGGTTTATTTGATAGTGAGGGTAATCCTTATGAACATGCTAATTTAACTGTTTTATTCCAGAATCGAACAATATATTTAACTACTGATGTAAATGGTATTGCTAAATTGCCGGTTGTTACTAGTGTAGGTAAGTATGATGTGACTGTTATTTATAAGAATATAACTAAATTTGATGTGATTACAGTAAAGCCTGCGGTTATGAATGTTAATATTGAGGATGTTATTTTTGGTGTGAGTGAAACGATTATTGTAACATTGCCGGTTGATGCAACTGGTAATATTACTTTTAAAATAGATGGTGTTGTAATTAATAAGGCATTGGTGAATGGTAGGGTGAATGTTTCAATTTCTGATTTGAGTTTAGGTGAGCATGATTTGGTAATATGTTATGGTGGGGATTGTAAGTATACGAATCAGACTGTGAGTACTAAGTTTAGTATTAAATCTCATTTGTCTCAGATTGTGGTATCTGCATCTGAGTTTATTAGTTATGGTGAGGATATTGTGGTGAGAGCAACTGTTACGTCTGGTGCGAGTGGTACTGTGGTGTTTACTTTAAATAATCAGGTTAAAATATTGAATTTAACTGGTAATCAGGTAAGTGCTGTGTTTAGGAATATTCCTGCTGGTGAATATCTTTTAAGTGCAAAGTATAATGGTGATGAAATTTATCAGGGTTCAACAAATGCTGTTAAGGTTAATGTTAAAAAAGCAAAGCCTTCATTGATGGTTAATACTAGTTCTTTGGTGTTGAATAAAAATATTCGTATTGATGCTTTTTTAAATGTTGATGCTAAAGGTAATGTTACTTTTCATATTCAGGGTCAGTATTCGCCAAGAAATAAAACAGTGAGTGGTGGTGTTAGTTCATGGTTGATCAGTCCGTTAGGTAAAGGTTCTTATAATTTAATTGTTACTTATTGTGGTGATGATAATTATGAATCAGAAACAATATCTAAAATTCTTATTTTGAATCAGATTGAAAGTGTATTGAAAGTGAGTATTGCCAGTATTAATGAGGATGATGATTTGATGGTTCATGTGAATTTAGTTGATGGGTATAATCGTAAAATAACTGGTGATGTTGTTCTTGAGATTAATGGTATTATTTATAAGGTTGTTGTTGTAAATGGTGTGGGTTTTAGGAATCTTGGTGAGTTTAAAAATGGTTTTTATAATTTCACTGCTACTTATCAGGGGTCTGATTCTAATGCAATGGCAATGGCTGCTGGTAATTTTAATGTTAAGTTGGATAATTATAGGATTTTTGGAAATAAGGATGTTATTCAGTATTATGGTGGGTATAAGAATTATAAACTGCGTATATTGAATAATAATGTTCCGGTTAAAAATGCAATTGTCACTATTAAAATAAACAAAAGAAGTGTTAAAGTGAAAAGTGATGGTAATGGTTATGTTAATTTAAGGCTTGAATTAAAAGTGGGTAAGTATATGATAACTGCTATTTATAAAGGTGTTAGGGTTAAAAATAAAATAATAGTTAAGCCAACGTTAATAACTAAGAATAAGGTTGTGAGGAAAGGTAAAACTTTAATTTATTCTGCGAAATTGTTGGATAAGAAGGGTGTGAAGCTTAAATATAAGAGGGTTGTTTTTAAGTTTAAAGGTAGGAAATATGTGGTTAGGACAAATAATTTTGGTGTTGCGAAAATTAAATTGGGTAGTTTGAAAGTGGGTAAGTATAAAATCAAAACATTTTACGGTGGGGTTAAAAACACTAATGTCATAAAAGTTAAAAAATAAACTCATGCATACTAAAAAAACCATCACTTCATTTTTTTTCATTTTTATTAGGGTGTTCTCCAAAAGTAAATTCATTTAGGTAAAATTTTCTTTATTTTACAATTGAAGCATTATGTATTTGTCAAAAATTAATTTTTGAGATTTGGTGGACACTCATTAGAAGATTAAAGAACTTATAGGACTTTAATATTTAACACTTTAATCTGTCATTTAATTTTAAAGGACATTATTTTATTGGATGTTTTTTTTGGAATATTTAGTGTTTTTAAATAAATTGTAGTTTCCAAATTTGATTAATTTAAATCATTTAAAATTATACAATCTTGAGTCATGTCACATCCTCATGTTTAAAAGATTAGTTTTAACAAATGTCCATAATTCACTAATAATATTTATATTGTGTTTAAACAATGACGATGAATTCTTTGATAATGATATTTTAAATGATTTGCCTATAAATGAATAAGAATATTTAATTTCAATTCTTCATGAATGAAAATAACCATAATTATTGAATATTAACTGATAACTACTTTGAAACTAATAAATAAAAAAAGTGATTAACTATTGAATTAGTTAATCTAATAAATTTTTGGTTTCTTTTTTTCTGTATCCTATAACTAGTAGGATTTCACATATTATAGCCACTCCAATGAATTTTATTATATCATCTGGACCGTTTTCTACAATATTTTTTGTTATTTTATATGCTTTTGATTTGGCCTGTGCTGCACCACTACTTCCAGCAGCACCTGCAGAAGATGCAGATTTTGAAGCAGTTCCACTAGTGACTACTCCATTCACACTTGGATTTTCACTTGATGTTGAGTTTTCAGTTGATATAAGATTATTATATGAGTTACTTGTACTTCCTCGATTATTAAAGGAATTTACAGTTTTCACATTACTGCCCTGTCTAGATTTACGGGACAAACTTTTACCATCATCTCCACTTAAATCAGGAAATCCAGTATACCCTTTATCACCATCTGCAACATCAGGATTATTGAATCCTCCCGTATTGCCATTGCCTCCAGTGTTTATTGTCCCTCCAGGATTACTTCCAGGAATCAACGGATTTCCTCCAGGGAATCCTGGATTTTCAGGTACGATTCCACTACCGTTAATTATATTAGTATAATTTCCGGAATTTATTGGAGGTTCATAGTAGAATTCTTCATCTGTCTTGATTTCATTACCATCTTGTTCTATATTATATTCAAAGATTGTGATAACACGATTTCCTGAAAAATAATTATTTTTAATCTCATCTGTATCTTTACCAATTGCATCACCACGCTTAAATGGATCATAATTGGTGTCAGCATATTTGTATGTTAGGACTAAGGTATTATTAGTTACAGTAGTATTTTCTGCATCTAACATATGAGATAGGTAGTATCCATCACTTATTACAGTATTATTAACTACTTTATAAGTGTGTTGTCCTTTTGTCTGTTGTGAATATGATATTCCATATAAATTATCCTTTTTGGTGGTTTGGCGAATATTATGAATTTCTATAATGTTATCCATTATAATATCATTATTGTCTTGTGCTTCAATTCCTGCCACCAATGCCCAAGGATGTTCTCCTGCAAGTCCAGTAACATTTATATGATTGTTTAGGATAGTAATATAATTTTCACCATTGAAGTTTTGTGAGTATATTCCAATGTTTGGACCATTACTTTTTGAAAATATTTCATTATATTTAATGATTATTTCCCTTGCAGGTCCGGTTAATTGTATTGGATAAGCAGTTCCTGCAGCATATGCCCCTCCACTTGTCTCAACATGAATATTATTCCCTTCAATATGTAAATTATCAGTTCGGTAAATATCTAAACCATATAAGTAATTTGCTTGGTTTTCATATGATTTGAAATCAGTTAATTTTAATCGATTATCAATAAATTTACAGTTTTTTGAATCACAAATAAATACCGCATCCAGTGTTGGAAATTCACATTCAGACTTGTTATTAACCTCACAATTAATAATGTTATTCTTAAATGTTGAATTATCACATTCACTTATTCCCATTGCTAATACGAATTCGGAGAATAGGTATGCTGTTGATCCTGTAAATGCAACGCTTCTCAATGGTAATTTTGCATTAACAGTATTATTTTCAAATATGCAATTTGGGGAAAATTCTAAACTAACTGCATAGTCCCTACCTTCAGAGGGGTTATTTCCTTCAAAGGTAATGGTAGTGTTTATTATTTTTAAATTATTATTTGATCTAAACTTTGTTCCTTCAGAATAAATCCCATATGCATTTACATCTATTGGAGTAATATAATTGATATTTGTATTGTAAATATTTGCATTATTTGCCTTCCATAATAATATTGCTGCATAATCATTTTTTTCAAATTCTTCAGTCACATTTAAAGTAATATTGGTCAATGTCACACCATTTGCACTAATGCAAAAAACCGTATTTGTTAATATGTGGTTATTACCATTAATTGTAACATTTTTTGCTTTTATAGTCAATACGCCTAAATCCTTAAGATCTTCTGATATAAATAATGTTGCATATGCATGAGGGGATTTTAAGGATCCTCCTGTAAAATATTTACCAACATTATTAGAAGTAATATTAATTATTTCAGGAGTTTTAACTTCACTTAATGGTGGATTATCTTCAACAGCACCTGCTGATGAGGTTAGACCACATTCATTTGTATCAACATTAATTAAATCTGCAGTATTATTCTCTTGAGCCGACACAGCTGTCATTGAGATGAACAGTATTAATATTAATATCGTTTTTGCTGAATTATTAATTTTTACACCTCCTTTTGAATCTATAATTTATTTTATTAAATTTATTATTATATATATTCTACTAATATTGAATAAATTTAATATTATATTTTATAAAAAATATTGAAAATAACTTTTAGTTCAATCGAATCCAATATCCTTTAAAATTTTAATATATCCTTCAAGTTGTAAATGAAGTCCATATTTCTCTTCAGGTTTTGGCAATCTCGCTATGTGCTGAATCATCATTATGCTTTTTAATTTTTATTATTCTATCAAGTGGTTTTTTTTATAGGTTACATATCCGCATTACCAGAAAATAGCTTGTTTATTGATTCTATTTGTTGATTATCATTATAATTAAGGTTGTATTTTCTCCAATGCTTTTTAATTTCACTTTCATTTTTTAGATTTCCCAGTTCATTTAATTATTTTAGGTTATAATTTCATAACTATTATATTGAATGATTAACAAAAATCTAATCATAGATATTTAATTGGATATCAGGTGTAGTAAATGACTAATTATCATGATGAAATTTTAAATTTTGAAAAAATTGCAAAAGAACATACTGAATATATGAGAAATAGTATTAATCTTATTGCTTCTGAAAACGTTACAAGTGTAGAAGTAACTGAAGCTTTAGCAACAGATTTTGCTCACAGATATGCTGAAGGACAAGCATTTGAAAGATTCTACGAAGGATGTCAATACATTGACATTATTGAAGACAAAACCAAAAAACTTTCATGCAAAGTATATGACTGTGATTATGCTAATGTGCAACCTGTTTCAGGAGTAACTGCAAATCTTGCAGCATTCTTTGGATTTGCAAAACCCGGTGAAAAAGTAATGGCCCTTGAAGTGCCATCTGGAGGGCATATTTCTCATGCAGATGTAAGTGCAGCAGGAATTCGTGGATTAAAAACAGTATTCCATCCGCTGGATCAAAATGTAATGAACATCGATATTGATGCAATGAATAAAAAAATCATTAAGGAAAAACCAAAAATTGTTTTATTCGGAGGAAGTTTATTCTTGTTCCCGCACCCAATCAAAGAAGCTCGTGAAGCTGCTGATGAAGTTGGAGCTAAAATCATGTATGATGGAGCTCATGTTTTAGGTCTTATTGCTGGAGGACAATTCCAACAACCTTTAAAAGAAGGGGCCGATTTGATGATGGGAAGTACCCACAAGACATTCCCTGGTCCGCAAGGTGGAATCATTCTCTCTCATAAGGAAAATGAAGAAATCATTGATAATGCAGTATTTCCGGGGGTTGTAAGCAATCACCACTTACATCATTTACTTGGTTTGGGTATTGCAACTGCTGAAATGTTGGAATTTGGAGAAGCTTACGCTAAACAAACTATTAAAAATGCACAAGCTCTTGGTCAGGCAATGTATGAGTTGGGATTTGATGTATTATGTGAAGATTTAGGATTCACCCAATCCCACCAAATTGCAGTAGATTTAAGCTCAATTAGGCCGGCATCTGATATTGCAAAAGAATTAGCTGACAATAATGTTGTATTAAATAAAAACCTCTTGCCTGGTGATGACAGGGACAATTCAGATAATCCCTCTGGTATTAGAATAGGTACTCAGGAAATTACTAGAAGGGGGCTTAAAGAAAAAGAAATGGAAGAGGTTGCTCAATTTATTAAACGTGTGGCGGTTGATAAGGAGGATATTGCTTCTGAAGTAGCTGAATTTATGAACCAATATACTGTTTTGGATTATGCATTCTCTAACCGTGATGCTTACCAATATCATAAACTAGATTAAAATGAGAATTGCCTTTGCATTTACTGGAGCTGGTCATTTACTTAGAGAATCAGTGCAAACTGCTGTAAAGTTATCTGAAGAGCATGAAGTATCAGTGTTTCTATCGGGAGCAGCAGAAGAAGTTCTTAAAATGTATGGACTTTATGAAAGTGTTGTCAGTATAACTGGTGGCAAATATCGTGAATTGGCCACTGATTCTAATCAAAAATCCTCATATCCAATAACCGGTCGCCTATCTTTAGGCAAATATGATTTGTTAATAGTAACGCCAGCTACAGCGAACACTGTTTCAAAAATCGTTTATGGAATAGCAGATACGCTAGTTACAAATGCAGTAGCTCAGGCGGGTAAAGGTGCCGTTCCAGTATATATGGTGCCGGTAGATATTCATTCAGGTCCAATTGATACGGTTCTTCCTTCAAAAATGGAATTATCTAAATGTCAAAATTGCGATGAATGTGTTGCAGCATTAGTCTGTGAACAGGGTGCCATTATTCCTCGATCTGAAATTGATTTAACAAAATGTATTGGTTGTGGTTTGTGCAGGAATTCTTGCCCCTATGATGCAATTTCAGAAGGTAAAATCATTACAATCTATATGAGGGAAATTGATATTGAAAATACTCGTAAATTAACAGGTATTGATAATATTCAAGTCTTTAAAAATCCAAATGAAATCTTGGAAAAAATTTAATTTTTCCATCTTTTTTGTTTAATTTTGTATCTGCTTTGTATTTTTTCTTTAAAACACTAAATGACTGTTCATCTTTATAATTTTATAATACGTCCTGATTTTGATGTTTTTTTAACTTTTGGATAAAAATATATTCAAAATTAGTCTGGAAGGTTTATGGAAGATGAAAAAAAGTTAGATTATTTAATAAATGTTTTAAAATTAACTCAAAAATTAGTTAATAATATAATTAAAAATAATCAAACATTAAATAAAAAACTGGGGGGATTATTCAAACAACACTTGACATGAAAAATAGTAATTGAAAAAGATATGGATTTAGTTTCATCTTTTACAACTTCAACAAAACAATCATGTCATGAAAGAAAAAACTAAGTGATTTTAGTATATTCTTGCAAAGACAAAAATGTCGATTTTTTAATTAACACGGTTATGTGGGATATTATTCCTGTTGAGGTTAGCATTGCCCGGAGAAATAAAAGACAAATTTCAGATGCAATTAGATATTATAATTAGATTATGTTCTGTTATTTCTAACACTACAAATAGAGTTAAGAGGATAATATAATATTCTTGCCTTTAAAACCATTTAATTGATGTAGTTAGATAAAATTTAGGCAATCTCCTATTTTTAATTTTAACTTATTTTTTTTAGTTTCTAGAATATATTTTGCCCGTTTTTTCGGTTTGTAAATCTTCCAGGGGGCTAATGTCACTTTATCAAAAATAATTTTATTTTCATCAATAAAATAAACATCAATTTCAAATTTCATAAAAAAGGTATGGATTGTGGAGCCAACTAAATCGGTGAACACTAAGCAATCATCAAAGTCTTTTTTACCCATCAATCCTTTAAAACGTTTTAAAAAAGTATTTGCAATTATAATTTTCATAAAATAATTATAATTTCCCTGATATTTAAGCTTTTAACAGTTTAAAAGCAATATTAATATTAAATAAAACTTTTATATCTGATTTCACCATTAAGCAGGTCTTCCATCGCTATTTTGAAATCTTCCTTTCCAAAAGCCCCTGGAATACTTAGTTGTTCTTCGTTAATCATGATCAAATAAAACGGAATTGAGTAAAGGCCATTAAATCTAGCATCTTCTTCATCAATGTTTACTTCAACATCATATGAATTATTCAAAAGCATAGTTTTCACTTCATCTTCGCTAAAACCAACTTCACAAGCAATTTCACTCAGCACGTCTATATCTGCAATAATCCTATTATTTGTGAAATTAGCTTCATAGATTTTGAAAACAAGATCCTGTGTAACTTCAGGGTTTTTCTTTTGTGCAAATTTAACTAATCTGTGAGCAGACCTTGAATTACTAACTTTTGCATCTTTATAATTGATATTCAGTCCCTCTTCACATGCAATTTCTTCAATTTCACTTATTTCAGCTTCAGCATCTTCTGGTGTGAGGCCATACTTAATCGCATGTTTGGTAACTGTTGGAATTGTGGGGGTATTTTCAAGCATCGGTTCAAGTTCGAATGCCTTCATTTCCCATTCAAAGTCTAAATTTAACTCTTCAGCTGCTTGTTTCACACGGTTCAATCCGATATCAGAGTTGGGGCAGTTAAAGTCACTCCAATATGCTATTTTCATTTTTATCCTCTTTTTTGGATTTATCTTTCTTTTTGGATAATTTGTAAATTTTTCTTATATTGTCGATTGATCTGATAATTCCGTTATATCTTCTAGAAAATCCCATATTACTAGTTTATTTTTTTATTATATTAATTTAATGCAAATCCATTCAGTGCTTTTGCATAATTATCCATTAATTAAACAATAGCATTATCTTGAAACTGCTAAAACAAATTCGCATTTTTCCATTTTAATTGAACTATAAAGCATTATATTTTTTAGAATTTTTTCAAAATTGCCATAACCTTTATTTATTATCTAAAACAAAAAGATACATATTATAAATTAATTTTTATTTAAAAATTGGTTTTATTTTTATTTATAACCTATACTGATGTAAATTTATAAGAGGAGTTTATAATGCCAATAAAAGAGGCAGATAAATCATATGATCATGATAAGATAGAAAAAAAGGTTCAAAAATTCTGGAAAGAAGAAGAAACTTTTGCAAAAGTAAACGAACTTAGGGAAAAAGGTCCAAGATATTCATTTTTAGACGGTCCTCCATACTGTAGTGGTAAAATTCACTTAGGAACAGCCTGGAATAAAATCATTAAAGATTCATACTTAAGATTCAAATCTATGAATGGATTTAACTTAAGAAGACAAGCCGGATGGGATATGCACGGACTTCCGATTGAAAATAAAGTGGAACATTTGATGAACATCCAGTCCAAGCAGGAAATTGAAGAAATTGGAATTGACAAGTTCGTTGATAAATGCAGAGAATTCGCCATTGAAAATAAGATAGCCATGGAAAAGGAATTTGACCAGGTGGGAGTTTGGATGGACTGGAACAACCCCTACATGACATTAGATCCAAAATACATGGAATCTTCATGGTGGATGCTTAAAAGAGCCAATGAACAGGATTTGCTTGTAAACAACCAGAGAGTTATCAGCTGGTGTCCTCATTGCGGAACCGCGCTTGCAGCTGCCGAAATTGAATATGAAGAAAAGGTTGACCCATCTATTTATATTAAATTCCCTGTATCAGGTGAAGAAAACACATATTTCTTGGTTTGGACAACCACTCCATGGACATTGCCTGCAAACCTTGCAATTTGTGCAAATCCGGAATTTGATTATGTTTATGTCTTAAAAGACGGTGAAACTTATATTTTGGCTGAAAACTTAATGGAAGACATATTAGGTAAACAAGTTAAAATCCACAGAACCAAAATCCCTGCTGAAAATGATGATGAAGACCAAATCATTGAGGAAAAAGAGGTAATGTATGAAATCGTCAAAACAGTTAAGGGCGAAGATTTACTTGGAATGGGTTATGATTATATTTTAGCTGACGAAGTTCCAAAACAAATGGAATTTGACTCAGAAATTGAAAAGGTTCACACAATTTTGCTGGGAGACCATGTAGAACTTGGTGAAGGTACAGGATTGGTGCACACAGCACCGGGACACGGTCCGGACGATTTTGAAATAGGTAAGGCCAACGGATTGCCAATTTTCTGTCCTGTTGGAGAGGATGGATGCTTTAACAGTGAAGCCGGAAAATACGCTTGCAAATTTACTAAAGATGAAAATAATCAAATAATTAAGGATTTGGAAGATAAAAACTTGATGTATCGCTGTGAAAGCATTGAACACAGATACGGAGTATGTTGGAGATGCAAGTCTCCTATTATTTACCGTGCAACAAAACAGTGGTTCTTAAAGGTAACTGACATTAAGCAAAAAATGTTGGATGAAATTGAAAAGGTGGAATGGGTGCCTAAATGGGCTGGAGAGGGCAGATTCCATGATTGGGTAGATAACGCTCGTGACTGGACAATTTCAAGACAAAGATACTGGGGTATTCCAATACCAATTTGGGAATGTCCTGATTGTGGTGAGTTAAAGGTAATTGGTTCTCTAGATGAATTGAAAAAGGAATCATTAACTGAAATTAATGTTTCAGATGCTGAACTTATCCACAGGCCATATGTAGATGAAGTTGAAGTAAAATGTGATTGCTGCAACCATCCAATTAAAAGGATTCCTGATGTATTAGATGTATGGATTGATTCTGGAGTAGCTGGCTGGGCTTCATTATACTATCCAAAGGAAAATGACAAATTTAAGGATTGGTTCCCATATGACTTCATTACTGAAGGTCACGACCAAACTAGAGGATGGTTCTACTCGCAACTTGGTACAGGAGTAATTTCAATGGGTCAAAGTCCATATAAAAAAGTATTGATGCACGGATTCGTGTTGGATGAACATGGAAATAAAATGTCTAAATCATTAGGCAATGTGGTGTCTCCAGAAGAAGTCATTGAAAAGTATGGGGCGGATGTTTTAAGATTCTACTTATTATGGGCCTCAAAACCATGGGATGATTTGAAATTCGTATGGGAGGAACTTTTAAACATTAACAAAATGTTCAACATCTTATGGAACGTTTATGTGTTCTCAACCACTTACATGTCTCTTGATAACTTCAATCCAATTGGATTGGGAGAGGACGATATGATTTTAAGGGCTGAAGATAAATGGATTATCTCAAAGGCCAACAGTTTAATTAAAGAAGTTGGCGAAGATTTGGAAGACCTATTCTTCCACAAAGCAACAAGAAAAATCAACAATTTCATTCTGGAAGATTTAAGCCGCTGGTATGTAAGGCTTATTCGTGGTAGGACCTGGGTTGAAAGTGACAATCCAGATAAATTGGGGGCATATTACAGCTTATACACTGCTCTTGTTAAGTTAATTGAGGTATTATGCCCAATAGCTCCTCATGTGTCAGAAGAAATCTATGAAAATCTTGTCACTTCCCTAAATCCTGAAGCTCCAGAAAGTATTCACATGCTTGACTGGGAATATGAGGGGGATGCGATAGATAAGGAACTGGAAGCTAAAATGGATGTTGCCCGTGAAGTAATTGAAGCATCAATTAAAGCAAGAGACATGGCACAATACAAACTTAGATGGCCAGTATCTGACATTACTGTAGTGTCACAAGATGAAAATGTCTTAAATGCCGTTGAAGAGTTAAAGGATATTATTAAAGATCAATCAAATGCTAAAGAAGTTTTAAGGGCCAGCGAATTTGAAAAATTATCATTCATTGCAAAACCTAATCTTAAAATCTTAGGTCCAAAACTCAAGGGAGACATGGGCAAAGTTGTAAAAGGCTTAAAAACAGCTGACGGCAATCAAATCAAAGCTGAACTTGAAACAAATGGAAGCGTAGTTATTGAAGGAATTGAATTGTCTTCCAAAGAAGTATTGTTCGACTCTGAACTTCCAGATGATTTTGTATCCTCTGAATTTGAAGGAGGAAATGTATTTGTAAATACCAACGTTACCTTGGAAATCAGACAGGAGGCTATGGCTCGTGAACTTATAAGAAGAGTTCAGGACATGAGAAAAGACTTGGATTTGGATGTCGAATCAAATATCCACGTAGATGTTGAAACATCATCTGAATTTAAAGATTTAATTGTGCCGCAGTCAGAAGTTATTTCTCATGAAGTAAGAGCTAAAAGCTTAATTATAACTGACACAGAAGAGTGCAGTAGAGATTCTAAATATTATACCAAAGAATGGGATATTGAAGGAGTAAAAGTAATTATTTCAATTAAAAATTAGGTGTTTAATATGACTTTAGCCGATTCTGAAATAGAATATATTGAAGGAATCCTTAAAAGGGAAATGAACGAATTAGAAGAGGGCATGCTTGATGTAATGTTTTCAGAGCATTGTTCATACAAAAGCAGCAGAAGATTTTTAAAGGCTTTCCCAACTGAAGGAGAAAACATTATTTTGGGTCCTGGTGATGATGCTGGACTTGTAAGCGTAACTGATAAATATGCATTGGCGGTTGGAATGGAATCACACAACCATCCATCAGCCATCGAACCTTATGGTGGGGCAGGAACCGGTATTGGTGGAATTTTAAGAGATATTATATCAATGGGTGCAATGCCAATAGCACTTCTCGATTCCCTGCGTTTCGGACCATTGGAAGATGATCAAAAATCAAGATATTTGTTTGAACATGTTGTTAAAGGAATTTCCGATTATGGAAACCGTGTAGGGGTCCCTACCGTTGCAGGTGAAATAGAATTTGACGAATCCTTTAGAACAAACCCTCTTGTAAATGTAATGTGTGTCGGGCTTGTTGAAAAAGAAAATATCGTAAGAGCCCAAGCACCTAATTGCGGGGATGTATTCCTATTGATGGGCGGAACAACAGGTCGTGACGGCATTCATGGTGTGACATTTGCTTCAGAAGAGTTGACTTCAGACTCTGAAACTGAAGACCGGCCTGCTGTACAGGTGGCTGACCCGTTTACCAAAAAAAGAGTGCTTGAAGCGTCACTTGAAATTCTTGAGAAAATCGATGTAAGCGGTGTTAAGGATCTAGGTGGTGGGGGTCTTACCTGCTGCATTTCAGAACTTGCAGATGCATCTCAAAATGGAGCACGTGTGGATTTACGTTCAATTCCTTTAAGGGAAACTGGAATGACTCCATATGAGATAATGCTTTCGGAATCTCAAGAAAGAATGGTGTTTGTTATTAATCCCGATGATGTTGGACTTGCTCAAAAAATTTGCGATAAGTATGAAATCGTATCCTCTGTAATTGGTGAGGTAATTGAAGGAAATAATATGATTATTTCAGATGAAGGGGATGAAATTGCTGATTTACCAACTGTTTTATTAGCAGATCCGCCTTCAATTGAAAGGCCGATAGCTGAAATTCCGGAAGACGTTGAAAAAATCGAGCTTAAAGATCCGGGCCTTCATAAGTCTTTACCTAAATTATTATCTTCTGCAAATATCGCTTCAAAAGAATGGGTTTACAAACAATATGACCATGAAGTTCAAGTAAGAACTATAGTAAAACCTGGAGATGATGCTGCAGTACTTAGGATTGATGAAAATATTGCTATCGCACTTACAACCGACTCCAATACCATTCACACTAAATTATCTCCATTTGATGGAGCTGCAGGATGTGTTGCAGAAGCTATCAGAAATGTAATCTCAATGGGAGCAACACCATATGCAGTTGTGGATTGTCTCAACTTCGGCAATCCAGAAACTCCTGAAATATTATGGCAATTCAAAACAGCCATTGAAGGAATGTCTCTTGTTGCTGAAAACTTCAATGCACCAGTTATCAGTGGCAATGTAAGTTTTTACAATGAAACTGAAGGGATTAAAATCAATCCAACTCCAGCAGTTGGCGTGATTGGTGTTGAAGACATTGAAAATATAAGAACCATGGACTTCAAAAACGAAGGGGATAAAATCATTTTAATAGGCAAAACATATGACGAGTTAACAGGTTCAGAATATCACAGGACGGTTCATGGCATTGAAAAAGGGACTGCTCCAAGAATCAGAATTGATGAAGAGGTAGCTAATGGCAAATGTGTGCTTGATTTAATTTCTAATGATAAAGATAAGAATATTACTGCAGTTCACGATGTCTCAGCAGGTGGTATTGCAGTGGCATTGTCTGAAATGGTTATTAAATCCGGTTTAGGTTGCGAAGTAATCATGACTGACGACGATTTAGATAAAATCCAGTTATTATACTCAGAAAGTCATGGAAGATACTTATTGACTGTTAAAGCCGATGCAATTGAGGATGTTTTAGCAAAAATCGATGTTTCCTGTGAGCTCATCGGTGAAGTTAAAGGCACATCATTAATTCTTAACGGTCATGAATTTAGTTTTGAAGAATTAGACAGTGCATATCATGGTGTCATTGAGAAATTTATGGCATAATATTAAATTGGGGGAGTTTTAATGTTTTTGTCAAAATTAGACTCATTAGGCAATGCCAGAATGCTGATCTATGATAATCAACAGATATGCGGCGTTGAAGAAATTTCTATTCACGATGCCCACAAAAGGGTTCTGGCTGAAGATATTATTGCATTTCACAATTCCCCTCCATTTGATAAATCGGCAATGGATGGATTTGCATTAATTGCAGAAGATACTTTCGGCGCTTCTAATTCAGCACCTAAAGAATTTAAAATAATCGATGCAATAGGTGCTGGAGATTTCTCAGATAAGACAGTTGGAAAGGGTGAAGCCGTCATTATAGCTACCGGTGCTCCTGTTCCTGATGGGGCTAATGCTGTTTTAATGAAGGAGTATACCACAGGTGAAGGGGATGACTTAACAATTTATTCTCAGGTAACTCCTGGTGAAAATGTCTCTCCAAAATCCGAAGACATTGAAAAAGGTCAAAAAATCTTAGATAAAAACACGTTTATTAGATATCAGGAGTTAGGTTTAATCGCTTCAGCAGGTTATGATACTGTACGTGTATTTAAAAAACCAAAAGTCAAACTCATTATTACAGGTAATGAGTTAGTCGAACCTACTAAGGAAGAGATTGATGATGCCAAAATAATCAATTCTAATCAATTTACAATTAAGGCGATGGTTGAAGATTCCGGAGCTATTTGTGATATTTGGCATGCCGGAGATACTTTTGATGAAGTCAGAGAAGCTATTTTAGATGATTGTGAGGATTATGATGTTATCATGACTACCGGAGGCACAGCTATTAGCAAAGGCGATGTTGTCCTTGACGTAGTTGAGGATATAGGTGAGGTTTTATTCCATGGTGTTGCAATTAGGCCGGGAAAACCTGCAGGTGCTGGGATTATTAATGGTAAAATGATTTTCACATTTTCCGGTCAACCTGTTGCTGCAATGTCTCAGTTTGACATGTTTGCCCGTAAATATTTATTTGAAATGCAAGGAAGACATTTTGATTTCCACAACGTTAAAAGAACATCTCAGCTCAAAATACCTTCACAGTTGGGCAGGACAGATTTTGTACGTGCGGTTAGTGATGATGACCATGCGAAACATGTGTTGAATAGGGGTTCCGGCATTATTCGCTCAATGGTTGAGGCTAACAGCTATATCATCATTGACGAAAATGATGAGGGATATCAAAAGGATGATATAGTTGATGTAATCTTATTCGATTCACTACTTTGGTAGTAAAAGAGGTCGTTTAATGAATGGAATTTATTATTATTTTATAGCTTTTGTTGTTATCTGGGTGTTGGTCTTGATATTCCATGAAAAATTATCTGCTCATGGATTGGAACTTAACTTTCCTGTCATAATGTGGAGAACTAAAAAGTTAAGAGGGCTAATATCTAAAATCTCAAAACTTTCACCAAAATTTTGGCGTTGGTATATGAACATAGGAATTATTGTAGCTTTTGGATCTATGATACTCATTACATGGATGATAATTTCAACGTTGCCGAATGTTTTTGAAACTCCCAGTGTTTCAATCGTAATTCCAGGTGTGGATATTCCGGGTTCCCAGATTTATGTTCCATTTGTTTATGGATTAATAGCTCTTGCAACAGTTTTAGTAATACATGAATTTTCACATGGCATTCAAGCTGTTGGAGAAAAAATTCCAATTAAATCAATTGGGTTATTATTATTTGCAATTATTCCCGGAGCCTTTGTTGAACCTGATGAGGATAAATTAAATGAAGCTAAAAAATCATCAAGACTTAGAGTTTATGCTGCAGGTTCAATAGCTAATGTGACGTTGGCAATCGTTGCTTTAATTTTGCTGTCTTTGGCATCAGTGGGAATCCCACATTATTTTGATGAGGACGGTATTGCAGTTGACAGGGTTGTTTCAGATTCTCCATGTGAAGGAATACTGAAAGAAGGTATGGTTCTACAGGCTATTGATAATAAAACAATCAGCAATTCAGAAGATTATGTTGGGGTTGTAAGTTCATTTGCTCCGGGGGATAACGTAACGATTCAAACGGATCAGGGAAATTATCAGGTAACTCTTGGCACCAATCCAAATAATGAATCTTTAGGCTATTTCGGAATTCAGGCAGTTAAGCATTTCGAACTGGTGGATGATAGTTTAGGACCACTTCCATGGATTTTATTCGAGCTTGTTGAGCTATTCAAATGGGTGGCTATGCTGAACTTGGGAATTGGCCTATTCAACCTACTTCCGATGAAACCTTTAGATGGAGGGTACATGCTTGAAATATTGCTTAGCTACAAATTATCTGAAGAACAGTATAAACCAACAGTAAATGCCCTATCGGTAGTTTTAGCAATGGTCATTGTATTTAGTTTGGGGGCAGGTTTTATCTGATTAAAAAAAAATAAAAATTGAAAGAATAGTTAAATTCTTTCATAAATCTAGAAGTACCTTTCCAGGATTCCTTCTAAGATTTTGTAATGGCGACCTTCGTCTCTGGAGCTGTCTCTAAAAAAGTCAACTGCAGTTTCAATACCTGCTTCTGCTGCAATTTCTGATGCATCTCTTTTTTCTTGGTTAGCCATTTTTTCCCCATCCATCATCCATTCGATGTTTTCTTTGAGGGTAGGTTTGATTATTCCATTCATTTCACAGAATCTAGCTGCATGTTCAGCTTCTTCCCATGCCAATCTTTTAAATACTTCAGCTAATTCTCCATATCCTTCACGGGAAGCTTGTCTAGACATTGCTAAATAGATTCCTACCTCTTGAGTTTCACCCATAAAGTTGTTTTGAACTTCTTTTTCTACAGGTGTGTCTTTTGTAATGCCAACTTGGTGTTCGTATTTAACCATAATATTCTCTCCTTATATTTATAATTCTTTACATGCTTTTGCTAATTTTTTACCTAATTCATAGCTTGTATATTCCTCTTCAGCAGTTGGTACAAAGTAGATTTCTTGAGTGTCCACAACATCAAATCCACAGTTGTTTAATTCTTCAGCAAGCACTTCAGGAGTTCCTCCTTTTCCTCCCATTGAACCAAATGTAACTGCTTTTCTTTCAATGCCGGTTCTGTTGAACAACAATCCTTTTAAATAGTACATGATGTCTCCAATACTTGGATATGGAACGTCATTAATGGTGGGATCACCAATAGCTACTCCTTTACTGGTCAAAATACTTTTGACGATTTCAGATCTTTCATCTTCATGTAAGTAGAAGATTTCTACATCATAACCTTCAGACATCGCACCTTCAGCAATTTCATGAGCCATTTGTTGGGTAGAGTAATGCATAGTGTCGTATACGATTGTGATTTTATCTTCACATACTCCAGTAGCCCAGTTTTGGTAAGCTCCGATTACTTGCATTGGATCAGTCCATATTTGTCCGTGGGACGGTGCAATCATTTTGATTTGGTCAAGCAATCCTAATTCTACTACTTCATTTAACTTTTTAAGAACTAATTTTGAAAGTGGGGTAATTAAGTTTGCATAGAATTTTTGTGCAGCATCCATTAGTACATGCTCAGGGATTTCGTCTGAGAATCTTTTGGTGAAACATAAGTGTTGGCCAAATGCATCGTTAGGGAATAAGATGCCTGTTTCATCAGCGAGTAAGGTAAACATACTGTCGGGCCAGTGCAATAGGAATGCTTCAAGGAATGCCAAAGTTCTTCCACCAACATCTAAGCTATCACCAGTTCCAACAGTGACAAAGTTGGCCCCTTCAAGGCCAGGGTAGTGTTTTATCAATCCTTTTACTGCAATTTTAGTACAGTATATAAGTGCTTCTGGGAATCTTTTGTGTAAATCCACTAAAACTCCAGAGTGGTCTTTTTCAACGTGATTTTGGATGATGTAGTCAACTTTAACCTCTTTTCCTTCTTGAGCAAATGCATCATCGATACGTGCCATCATTTCTTTTGTTTTTCCAGGGTAGGCATTATCAATTAATGCTACTTCATCTTCACCAAATACAAGGTAAGCATTGTAGGTGGTTCCGTCCAATGTGTATCCGTGATAGGATCTTAAATCCCAGTCAAGTACTCCAATCCAGTATACACCATCTGCTATTTTTTCTGCATTAGCTTTCATTTTTAACAATCTCCGATTTATTTAAATTCAAACTATGAATTTGATATAATTTATACTATTTCTATTATATATAATTTTGTTTTATACGAACAGTTTCAAAAGTTCTGATACTTATTAGTATTCAACAGCTCTCTTTCAAGATATTATAGCTATGGGAAATAGAGGTGTTAAGTATTATGGATGACGTGCTATTAAAAAATTTTTCAATAAGCTGTAACCATGCTCAGGGTACATTCTTCAGCTATGAACTTTCACTGAGAAAGTACTGTGAGTATTTTGGTATGAGCCTTAAGATCTTATTTATGAAGCCGAGAAGACGAAAACAATGGAGTAAAATGGAAACATAGCCGGTTAAAATCAAAATTGGTCGAATATAAGCATTACATGTATCAGCATTATGCTCCAGGAACTGTCAGAAAAGAAATGAACTGCATTAAATATTTCTACAAATTCTATGAATAGAGATATTGTCACTACCTAAGATTAATGAAAAAAGTATTCAAAAGCCCGCTACGATATATTTCAAGGGCTTGCCGGATAAGGCAGTAATTAGAGAAGCTTTTCAAATTGCTTCTCCTTTAATGAAAGCTATAATTTTGTTTTCCTGTTCCAGCGGATGTGCAAGAACAGAAACATTGAGTTTGACTATTGGAGATTACATTGGGGCATTATCTGAATATCTGCCAAACAGAACCTCATTGTATAATGGTGGTATGAGTTTGGACAAGGTTAATGATTTGCAGGGAAAGACCAAAAACAAAACAGATGCAGCATATTTTATGACAAACCCTGATGATTTGAAATTTGAATATATCGAGCATCTGCCAGCAGTAACAATCAACACTGATGTTGAAAAGCTATCCATCAAATCACCTCAGTTCACTCAATGGAAAAAGAAAATGAATCATTAAGATTAGAAGTAGGTAGCATGAGAAATGAACTTGAGGAGATGAAAGGTTTGAAGAAAGAACTTTTAGACATCATAAACATGGTTAGTGAAGGGCAATGTCATTGATGTGGAAAAGTGATAACATTTGGCATGTTTTGTTGAATGCTATCAAAAAAAATTTTATAAATCCATAATTTTACAATAGATTATCTATGATGAAAAATATAAAACAAACTTGATGAAAAACATAAAATTTATAATATGAAAAACATAAAATAAATTTAGTGAAAAATATAAAATAAAACTGGTGAAAAATATAAAAAAGTGATTAAGATGAAAAAATATTTACCAAGATATACAGACCAGGAACTAAAAGAATCTCTAGAATACGTGGGTGCTGTACTAATAACTGGTCCGAAGTGGTGCGGTAAGACTACCACAGCAAAACAGCAATGTAAAAGCCTAAAGGAATTACAACATCCTGTTCATGGAAAATCATACTTAAAACTTGCAGACACCAATCCCATAGAACTCCTAAAAGGTGAAAAACCAATGCTGATTGACGAGTGGCAGATGGCACCAGAGCTATGGGGTACTGTTAGATATTTGGTAGATGAATCAGATGAAGATGGACTGTATATTTTAACCGGATCGACAATAGTTTATGAAAGTAAAATCGTGCACTCGGGAGCCGGCAGAATAAAAAGAATCATAATGCGTCCGATGAGCCTATATGAAAGCGGAGAATCTACAGGAAAAATCTCATTAATGGATCTATTTGACAATGAGGATTTAAACATTGATGGAGTAACATCAAACTTAACAATACCTGATTTAATATTTGCTGCCTGCAGAGGGGGCTGGCCAGAATCACTAAACAAAAAAACAAAAAAACAGCAATTGGCAATAGTATCAAATTACATAGATATAATATGCAATAGTGATGTTTCAGAGGTGGATGGAGTTAAACGCAGTCCTCAAAGAGTAAAAGCTATTCTAAAATCCTACGCTAGAAACATATCTACACTGGCAACTAAAAAAACACTCATGAAAGATATAAAAACAGAATATGAAGATATTTCATTGCCTACATTCAATTCGTATATTGATGCTCTTGAAAGGTTATATGTCATCCAAAACATTCCTGCATGGTCACCAAATATTCGCTCAGCAAATACCATCAGAAAATCTTACAAAAAGGAATTCATTGATCCATCAATAGCTGTAGCAAGCCTTAACCTAACACCTGAAAAATTGCTGAAAGACTTTGAAACATTTGGATTCATATTTGAAAACATGTGCATACGTGACTTGCTTGTTTATTCAAGCTCAGTCAATGGTGAAGTGTTATATTACAATGACGACAGTGGTCTTGAAGCGGATTGTGTAATATATCTAAATGATGGAAGATATGCATTAATAGAATTTAAATTGGGCAACCGTGAAATAGATAAGGGAGCAGAAAATTTACTTAAGCTAAAAAAGTTGATTAAAAAAAGTGTGGAAAACAGAAAAATTGATTTGGAAGAGCCTAGTTTTCTAGCAGTGATTACTGGTGGTGAAATGGCCTACACTAGAGCCGATGGAGTGAAAGTTGTTCCAATTGGATGTTTGCGATAAATGTTTTATGATGTGTAAAGTAATCATCTAAAATTTGGCATTGTCAAAAGAAATATTTAGAATTATAGTTACTAACCAAACTTTTATTATAGATGTCGGATAAATTATAAAATATGTCTGGAAAATCTAAAATTGATGTTTTTAATAAAATGACTAAAACCGCATTAGATGAGGAAATCAGCAATTATGTGGCTTATCATAGGTATTATCAAAGATTGATTGCTGTTAAAATTGTTAGTGAAGGCAATACAATAACTGATGCTGCGAATATTCTAGGAAAATCATATCAAACAGTTCACAGATGGATTAAAACATGTGAATCTGAAGGATTGGAAGGTTTAAAACCTTCTTTTGGTGGTGGAAGGCCATCAAAATTAACTTATGATCAACTAATTGAATTAGACAAAATCATTGAAAAAACACCAAATATGTCAATGAAAGATGTACATCTTCTTGTTAATGAAAAATTTAATGTAGATTACAGTTTAAAACAAATAGGAAAAATTGTAAAGAAATTAGGATACAATTACAGCAAAGCATATCCTAAATTTTCAAAATCCCCTGAAGATGCTGAAGAACAGTTAAAAAAAACTTAGAAGAACATAACGTAACAACACGATATTATAGTCTTATTTGATGAAGCATCATTCCAAAATGAACCCTACACTCAAAAATCACTATATAAAAAAGGAACCAAACACACACAAACTGTAAATCCATACAAATTCAAAATCAACGCCATTGGATCACTAACAATAAATGGAAATTCGACCATCACAATCACAAATTCATCAACAGCACCAGAAATTGCAATAGCACTTCTAGAATTAAGAATAGCAAATACAAACAACAAAAATACAGTAAAAATATTAAATAAAATAATATTCGATGTTAATCTAACTGATGAAGATATAGATAAAATATTAATGAAAAACAACAAAGATAATGAAGTTTTCGCAGCAAAAATTTTAAAAACATTAGAAAAATATAAGGACAATACCACCTCAACAATCGCTAGAATCATTGGAAAACACTGCAATAGAGAATCACTCAACAATGTGAAAAAAAGAAGAGAAATAAGACGAAAAATAACTTTAAATCTGTTACAAAAAGAAGACATTAATAACAAAAATGCAAACCGAACAAAGAATATGTTTAATTCTAGATAATTATAGCGTCCACAAGTCTGCATTCATCAAAAAATAGCATTACATCTTATTGAATTAATATACCTCCCACCATACTCTCCTCACTTAAATCCAATTGAACAAATATGGAGACAAATAAAAAGAAAAATAAAACATTATTATCTTGAATCAAAAGAATTTCTGCGAGATTTAACAATAGAAACGTATAATGAATCGATTTCTGAAACAAAAGTTCATGACAAATGGCTCGAAACATTTATACCAAAAATTTGGTAATTAACTATAATTTTAGCCTTTTAGTAATTTTCTTCTACCGTGCCATATTAATTGCCGTTGTCTTTTTCTTAATTGTTTATACTCTTCAGACATTTGCGCTGTAACGTATCCATGTAGTCTTCGATACTCATCTATCCTGACAATTTCTGCCTGCACAATAGCTGCTTCGCCTTCATGCCAGCAGTAATATGGATGATGGCAGGGAACATCATTTTTAAATGCCAGTCCTGTTTTGCAGTTGTTGCAGTAATCCACAAACCACAATTCATTTTCCCTTTCTATTTTTTTCTGTTTAGCTTTGATTATTTGTTGTTTTATGGATTTCATAATATATTTAATTTGTAAAGACCATGAAGACTTTTCACGAAGTCTTTTCAACAAGGATTTTTAAGTCTTTAATACCCTAAATAATAGTTATTATGATATTTTCAATTTGAAAAGACTATTTTTCTAAAAACATGAGACAGTATTTAAACTTCATCACATATCTTTAAAATTATGGTTTTTTCAAATAACAAAGCACCACAAAACCAATAAATAATGTTTCAATTAACTTAAAAACGATTTTAAACCATTTTGTGAAAAGACTTTTCAAAAAGTCTTTTCAGATCTTCATAGTTTTTTTTATAGCCACGGTGGCTTTTTCACTTCATCATCAAAGTTCATAATGCTTAAATCCTCTACAAACTTATCTTCCATCATAATGTCTATAACCCATTCTCCAACCTCACGGCAGATGATTTGGTGTACGGTATCGTCAATGTGCTTTAAATCATCATTGATGTATGAAACTTCACTTTTTGTCAAATCATATACATTGGATTTTCCGGATTGATCAGTTACCTGAAGAAATCCCTTGTTTGCCAATTCATATATGTATTTCTTCACTGAATCCTTGCTCAATCCAAGATTTTGGAGTGAGAAGTATTGGTTGGTTGTAATTCCCATGTTCAATGCCTCTGAATCATCTTGCTCCATCCAGTCATCGATATTGTTTCTGATGTCATTTAAAACTTCAACCGCTTTAGGCGCCAGGTTTGCAGATATGCTTTCCCTGTATGGCTTTAATAAGCTCATGAATTGTTGCACGTCTGCAATATTGGTAAGGATTACCCTTTCACCGTCAATGTCATGGATTTCATGGTTATAGTAATTTAAGGCAGTTATTGTTTTCAATATGCCATTGAACTTATCAAAATCTCTTTTATAGAAATTTGAGTTTTTCAAAAAGTTAATGACAAAGTAAACATAGGGATTTATTATTACGATGTCCTTAAACACTTCATTAAGGTGCAGCAGCATGTATGGCACAAGTTCGGCATCACTTTCATATTGTTTCAAGATTTTGTAGCTTTTGCCATGCTTGAATTCCAATGCAGTGTTTCTGAGATTGAATATTTCCTTGTTGTCCATTCTTGGAGTTATGAATATGCTTCTGCTCATTTCCTGCTCCTCGAAATTGTGGTTGGGTATTGTAGTGTATGTCAGGCAGGGTCTACCCTTAAGTTTCAAATCCCTTACGTCCCATCCTCCTTCACCATCCGGAATGCTTAACGGCTTGTTTAGAAATCCATCGGATTGCAGTTCCTTCATGAGATTTTTTGACTCTTCCATAAAGTCATGGTCATTGATTCCGCCCATGTCACCATAGTTGACAATCTTGCCGTCATAAAAATACTCATCTTTTTTGGCACGATTGAACAGTGCAGCTTCAGTGATTTTCTTTTCATTGACAATGTAGTGATTTGGAATTAATCTTAATGCAGTTTCCTGAATGTGTGATTTTCCACTGCTTGCTTCACCAAGACATATTACGGATACTGGACTTCCCAAAACAACTTGGCCTGATACAGTAAATGCATACAATATGTTGTTTCGCTCACCTGCTGTAAACCATTCAACAATACTGCCAATATAAATCAAAGGATAATCCAATGATTGCAGTTTGGTGATAGCTTCCTTTAATTTAACAGTATCCTTTTCCTGCTCAGCTTGCTTTTTGTCAGCTATTTCCTGTTCAATGATTAATAGTTCATTTTCATAATGAAGCTGCAGGAGCTGTTTGAGTTCTGTGAACTGATTGTTGAACCTGTTTGGTTTCATATCACCTTTTGGATTTATGATTTGTCTGAACTGTCTTGCGACATTACTTCTGGAAGATAATGTTGCAGGAGATCTGTTTTCATATTCTCCAATCTTATTGCCGTACTTGTTTTTGAATACATAGGTAACCTTATCCACATTCTTTTTGTTGATGATAAGTGTTATTGTATCCTTTGTTGGTAATTCAGCTATGTTTGCCATATATATTCCCTAGTTTTTCAATTCTATCTAAAATTTCCCACATCCTATCCCACAGGTTCTTTGGCATATAAACATATGTTACTCCATCTATTTCATCTTCTAACATTATTTTTCTCCTATTTTTCCCATCATTGGGAGTTATACAATCAACAGTCTAAGTCGCTCTTTCCAGAAGGCTTTGAAAAATAAAAATAGTATCGAGAAAAGTTAGTATTTCCATCCTTTATCGAATATTTAGAATAAGATAAGCATTGCTTTTTTGGATTTGAAAATCTTTATATATTCCTTAAAATAAACTAGATATTAGGTTAAGTCTGGAAAATATTAATTTTTAACAAAGTTTGTCGGCTCTGTTTAACTATTTCTATTTTTCTCGACTGGCCTTAGGATTATATTAAAAAATAATATTTATAAGCTCGTTATTCATAATAAAATTATTTTTTTATAATCCTTTTTTATAATCTATTTTTCTCATTACTTTCTTGATATTTTACCTCTCTATATTGATTTTCAGGCCTCACCAAAAAAAGTTGTCTCTCCGTGAAATGTTGATTTCACTTCGTAAAATTGACTTCAATGGTGGAGGGTAGTTGATAGTTTGTTAATTTGGATATATAAACATTTCTATTAGTATTTATTGTTAAAATGTTCATTTTTTTGAGAAAAAATTGTGTCCATAATCCTTGTATTTTTCGAAATTTTGCTAAACATTAAAACATAAATTGTCTATAAAAAAAGTCAAATGTATAAATCAGAAATGCTTCAATAAGCATTAAATTAATGTTTCACGCCTAATAGGGCTTTATTATCCTTTTTATTATCCTGTTTATATAAATTAAATAATAGTGTCAACAAATGCCTTCCAAAAATTTTATCACTTGTAAAAAATAAAGTTTGTATCAGAGTTTTAGTGGTCCGAATCGATAAGTATCGGAACTTTTTTATTAGTTTTATACGAATTGTTTCAATAAGTGTGAATTATTGTTGGAGTATTGTATCAATTGTTATGGCTGTGAAAAACATTCCATTTAGAAAACGAACAGGAATCTTGCCATCTTAATTTCCATTTGAACCTCAGTAATAATCCCAGGATACTATTCACTTAATTTTTGGCTGGACAGAATTATAATCAATATAGGTTATAGTTTCGTGTTGACTGCTTATAAATTATATGCTGATGGTATGTGATGAAAACATTTTAGTATACGAACTATTTTACATGTTTTAAACGAACAGTTCGTATTTTTAACATTATTTATCTTATTGTATGTTTAATTTTTTTTCAATATTATTGAATATTTTAGCAATTTTTGATTTTTAGATAATTTTATTAATCAATAAAATTAAATATTGTTATATCTAGTGGGGGATTAGTTATGAGCGAACAAAAACCAATTCAGATTTTTTCAAACTTGAATGAGAACATCGGTGTTAATGTTGTAAAAAGTCCAGTAAAATTGACAATTCTAGAAATGCTTAGAGATAGCGAAATGGAGTTTGAGGAAATTGTAACAAATACAGGCAAGTCAAAATCCACCGTATCAGTTCATTTAAAAAGCTTAAGAGAAAATGGGATTATTTCATACAGAGTTCATCCTATAGATAATAGAAAAAAGATATTTTTTATAAATTCCAAATATTTAGGTTCTGTAAACATATCCGAACCAAAAGAAATTGAAGAAACTAGTTCTGATTATTTAATAGAAAATATAATCGAAGGGGATGAGGAATTTTCAACATTATTGTTCCATACATTAAAAGCAATGCTTATTCAAGAAGGGGTAAACATAGATCCTATTTTACAATCAACCGGAAATAGCATTGGCAAATCTATTTTTGGAAGGTTATATGATGATGATTTATATATTTTCATGGAAAATATTGCTAATTTTTGGCAAAGAAAAGGACTCGGCAGATTAACCTTTGATGTTGGTCAGATAATTAAAATCACAACATATGATTGTTTTGAATGTAAGTTATTGCCAAGAACCGGAAAACCGGTATGCTTTTTAGACACCGGAATCTTTGAAGGTTTATTCACTAAATTCTTTAAATTGCCTGTTAGCGTAATCGAAACTCAATGTTACACTATGGGTGATGAAAAATGCGTATTTGAGATCGAACCTCAACAGGTTAAATCTCATTAATCATCAAATTTAATTATTGTGGTTGTCAAATAGGGTTTTTCATTAAAAAATCCTTCAATTATCTTTTCGTTTTCACGTGTACAATTTTGAACAGAATAGATTTTTTTAGGCCTATTTTTGGCTTCAATTGCAGATTCTAATTTAGAAGTGTTTCTTGATGCCTTCATAAGCACAATAGAATCACTATATTCTAGAACTTCTTCTAATCTATCATCTATTTTAGGAACAACAGTTAAAATATCATTCTGTTCAACAAGAGCCTCATTTTTAGCAGCGGCACAAGCCGTAAATGAAGTAATTCCAGGTACTGTTTCAATTTCATAGCTATCAATTAATCTTTTTTGCACATAAGAATAGGTGCTGAATATTGAAGTATCGCCAAGGGTTATAAATGCAACGTCTCTCCCGCTGTTTAAGTATTGTGCAATCATTTCAGATGCGCTGTCCCAAATTTTTTCAAGTTCTTTTTTATCTTCAATCATTGGAAAAATAGGCTCTACAATCATTAACCTTTTATAATCTTTTCTTTCTTTAAGTATAGGCCTTACAATAGATAATGCAATGCTCTCTTTTTCTTTTGCAGATTTTGGTGAAAATACTACTGGGACTGTTTTTAAAATATTAGCAGCTTTCAATGTTAATAATTCAGTATTTCCAGGGCCTACGCCAATTCCAATTAACTTTCCTTTCTTTGCCATATAATCACTTAAATATAATTTTGTAAAATAATTGTCTACTAATTATTTATAGTATACCTAACTAATATATTTTTAATGTCAAATTCAATGTTTTGTCCAAATTGTGGAATGCTAAAAAGCAATTGTACTTGTGGAAAGTACAATAATGATAAACCTAAGAAACCTACTAACTTATTCAGCTTTTCAAAATCTAGAAGTTCATCTATTTCAGACGATGATATTCCTGAGGTTTATTCAGCTGAGGATCACAGGCAAGATGAAGGGACGGCTGCTTATTTAAAGGAAATTTATCCTAATATCGATGAGGATATAATAGTTAATTTCCCATTCAAAGAACCGAGAATGGGGCAATTAGACATTATTCAAGACATCAATGATGCAATTAAAAGAGGATATAAATATATTATTCTAGAGGCAGGAACTGGTACAGGCAAGTCTGCAATAGCTACAACTCTTGCTAAAATGTATGGGTCAGCATATATATTGACAATGACTAAGCAGTTGCAAACCCAATATTCCAATGAGTTTTCTTTTCCATTAGTTAAGGGCAGAGGAAATTTTGCATGTCTTCATGATAATTTGGAGTCAACTTGCGATATGGGGGCATGTAAAACAACACCTACATCAAGTAAATTTTTCTGTCCCTATGGGGTTGCTAAAAATCCAACATTGGATGCAGAATTGGCTTTTGAAGATTCACATGGTGGAACTATATTTTATCAATCGGATAATCACTGTCACTATTGGAATCAGAAAGCTAATGCAATAAACTCCCCAATAACTTTAATGAACTATGATTATGCTATTGTTGAGTTGAATTATGTAAAACACTTCGGTACTCGCTCATTATTGATTTTAGACGAAGCTCATAATATTGAAAATAAATTAATGGCTACAATGGAAGTCAATTTGTATAATAGGACTCTTGAAAAAGACATTAATAAAATAATGTCCAGATCCATTTTGGAAGATGGTGAGCTTGAAGACTGGACAATGGAAGTTGATGCAATTAGAGACGCTTATGAAGATATTGATTTAAAAGATGTAAGTAAGAACAAGGCCGATAGGATCAAGTCAACAATTGGAAGACTTAAAACTCTCAAAAACAATCTTGAAAAAGAACCTAAGAACTGGGTCATTGATAGTGATGAAACTGGAGTGTCATTTAAACCATTAAGGGTTCATCACTATGCCAAAAACAATCTGCTTAAATATGGGGATGTTGTCATATTTATGAGTGCAACAATTTTGTCCCATAAAATGTTTTCTAAATGGTTAGGTTTAAATCCAAATGAAGTTTATCACATAAAAGTCGATAGTCCATTTACAAAGGAAAAAAGGCCAATCATTCTTAATTTGGCAGGTAAAATGTCTGCAAATAGGATTAAAAAGACAGCTCCAAAAACAATTCCAATCTTGGAGGAAATCCTAAAAAAACATGAGGGGGATAAAGGTTTAATACACACCCACAGTTATAAATGCCAACAATATATTCTTAATAATTTATATAACTCAAGATTAATATCACATACCTCAAAAAATAGGGAACAGGTACTTAATTTCTTTGAGAAAGATGAAAATCCTTTAGTGCTGGTCTCACCATCAATGAGTGAGGGTGTTGACTTGCCTTATGATAAATGCAGATTCCAGATTATTTATAAAATGCCTTTCCCATACTTAGGCGATAAACAAGTCAATATGAGGATGAAACGTGATAAAAAATGGTATGCTTATAAAACTGTAATGACATTAATGCAGGCATATGGTCGTGGAATGAGGGCTGAGGATGATTCATGTTACACCTACATTATAGATAGCGATATTAACATGTTATTTAAAAGTCCGATGTATAGATCATTAATGCCTGACTTTTTCAAAGAAGCTGTAGTTCGTATTAAAGAATAAGCGGACCTGGAGGGATTTGAACCCCCGATTTCAGGATCCGAAGTCCTGTGTCATTCCTGACTAGACCACAGGCCCATAAAAATTAAATAGATTATTTCTCTTTTGTTTTCTTATCTTTTGAATCAACAGAAATAATTTCTAAGTCATCCATATCTTCTACTTCAGCGAAAATATCATCAATGGATTCACTATCAAGTTTAGCTTGTTCATATTCCTTTTCTTCAATTTCTTCAGCAGTCAAATCTTTTTTTTCATGTGATTTTTCTTTTGCTGGCGGAATATTTTCGATATCCTCTGATTTTTCTTCAACTTCTTTAACTTTTTTAGTAGAATCAGTAGGTTTTTTAAGAGAAGATTTCAAATCATCCATATTAAATTCTCCCACCTTGTAGGAGTCCTTATCTAATGGAATTTTGCTTTTTGGGATAACTTTTGGGGATGGTTCTTCTTTTTTTGGTTTAGGAGGGTCTTTTTTTTCATTTTCAATTGAATCAATGCTCTTTGTAATATTTGACAATGGATTTCCAAAATCTAATAGTTTGTATAGGCTATAAATCAATAATAATGCTCCAATTGCAAGGAATATAATAAAAGCAAAGCTGGTTTCTCCTGCAACAACATTGTCGATAATTCTTTCGCTGCGGGATTGGAAAATAAATATTGATATGATGATTAAGATCACACCTATGGCACCGCTTACAATAGCTAAAATAGGTTTTCCACCAATTTTTGCATTCATGACATTATCAAAGTTTTCACTTATTTCCCCAACGAAATCTTCATTATATTCATCGGCAATGTTTTCTTCATCGCTATCTTCAATTTTTGGGGGTTGTATAATAAAATCCTCATTAATTAGGTTTTCTTCTAAATTAATAGCACTTTCGTTTTCATCGCCTGGATGGTAAATGAATTCATCATCAATTTCTAATTTCTCAAAATCACTGTCTGAGTCTTCATTGAGATATTCGATTAGCTCGTTATCTTCTTCTATATCTCCATAATTATCGATTTCATCTTCTTCTTTGACATTATTAATCATGTCTTTGAGATTAGAAATTCTATGCTCTTTTTCTTTAGAATCTTTCATAAGCAAACCTCTTAGTCGTATGCTCTCCACGTATGCTTACATTTGGTACATGTAAAGATACGGGTAGGAGCTTCATCTGCACTGCGAGTTTGTAATAATTTATAAGTAGCTTTGTCATTTCCGCATTCCGGACAAGTTTCATTTGTAATTGGGCCAACATCAATATCCTTTCCAAGTATTTTAACATTGTCTTCAGCATTAATTTCTTTAGAAACTTCATACATGTCATTTTTTTCTAATTCATTAGAATATCCACATGTTTTACATTTTAAAATGCCATCGTTAGGAAGCATCATCGCTCCACATTTTGGACAAAATTCCATATTAACTCCCCCTTTTAATACATTATATTTAAGTTAATCACTTATTTAAATATAACTTTATAAATCTATTTTTTTAGATTTAACTAAACATTCTTTTATTATTTTGCCGTGGTCAAAAGCAAGGTTGATTTCATCTAGTTTTGCTGCATTAAAAATGCCAATATCTTTAGCATCACTGGCTGCTTTACGAGCTCTAAAATCACCTTTAGCAGTATATGCAACAGTTACTGTGTGTCTTCTCGGATCCCTATCTGGTGCGGAATAAACATTGACTAAATCTTTGATTTCAACATCAATGCTGGTTTCTTCTTTCGCTTCTCTTATTGCCGCACTTTCCACACTTTCACCGTATTCGACAAATCCTCCAGGCAACGCCCAATAATCTTTAAAAGGATCATTTTTTCTTTTAATCAATATAAAATTGAAATCATCATCATAAATAAAAATATCGGTAGCTAATGAAGGAGTTTTATAATCTGCCATTAAATCACATAAAAATAAACTTATTGAAGCTATAAAGCTTCATCAAAAAGTTTTTTAAGTTCAGAGCTTTCATTTTGGAGTTCTTCAGCTGCTTTTTTCAACACGTTTCTTGGTCGTTTTCCTCTTTTGGTTTTAATAGTCATTTCAGGCTTTCCGGTAAGGGGATGATCAATGTTGTAAACAGCATATTCTACATCAGGGTTTCGCATTAAAATATGTCTTAAAGCATTGTAAACTCCATGACTTTCATCAGAAACAACAAAAGTGAGTTCCAAAGTTTTATCTTCAATAATTTCAAAATTTTCCATTTTATCAACCTTAATTAATCATTAACATAATTATTAGAAACTTTACGTCTTTCTTTTTTGTTACAAGTATTACATTGAAGTTCGCTTTCTTTTTGTGTAGTGTGCATGTAATCTCTACAACGGGTACACATTGCTTTTAAGACTCCACAGTCCTCATCAACAGTTCCCAAATCAACATTATCTCCAGTTATTTTAATCACTTTTGCTTGAATAATGTCTCCAATTCTAAAAGCGTCTGATAATTTTTCTAAGTAGTCTTTTTTTGCTTGTGAAATATGGATTGCACCCATATATGGCAGAGCTAATGGTCGTCCATTATCTTTCATACATTCAATTGTTACATTTGCTCTTTGAGGCTTGATATCGGTAATTTGACCGTAAACGATATCTCCTACTTTTAAAAGAGCAGGTTTTGCATCTGACACAACAGAAATAACCTTTCTTTTTTGATTAATTTTAACATTTCCAAGTACTGTGGATTTAATGTCACCATCATCATCATAAGTACCTTCTCCTGGGAGATACTGTTCTATAATTCCTAATTTATCTCCAGGCATTACAATTTTTTCATTTTTCATATTCAATTAAAATCACCAAAATAAAGATTTATAAAAATTTCTTTAATATAACAATTTTATTTCTGTTCATATTTAAAACTATTTGTACCTTTCCATTCCTAGAAACTTAAGATTTTTTATTTTTTTTATCATTGTTTATTCATTGAAAATTGCTAATTTTGATTTATTTTGCTTTAATCAGTTATTATTTATTTTAATACTTTATTAATTAATTTTAATTTATTTATATCTAATTTTAATAATTATTAATAGTTTATTTTAAATATTATTAATTATATATATATTTATATAAGTAATTAAAGTTTTTTAATCATGAATTTATTTGATTGGGGGTTGGATTGATGTATTCTTATGATAGATTTGTCAAAGATTTTTTCAGTTTATTTGATGTTTTTATATCTGAAAAATATGTAACTGAAGATAATAAGTTTATTAGAGATAGAAAAATGACTCAAAAAGAGTATACAACATTTATTCTTTCTCAAAGAAGCTGTACATCTTATATTGAAACGATTAGATTTTTCACAATAGGATTGAATAAGAAGTTTAAAACAATTTCTAGCCAAGGAATTGGAAAACAAAGAATGTTCATTGACCCAAAAGTTTTTTTTTAAATTGATATGAATGAATCTTTTATTGACCAATTATATGGCAAATATTCTGGATTTTCAAAATTTAAAGGATATATTGTTAGTGCTTGTGATGGAAGTATTATTGATCTTCCCAATGTTACTTTAACACGTGAAGAATTCCCTGTTGGTGATGAAAACCTGTTAAAAGAAAAAAGAATTCGTGCAAGAGTTTCATGTCTTTTAGACGTTCATTCTAAACATATTTTAACAGCAAAAATTGTTGAAACAACAATAAATGAAGTAGATTTAGCAATTGAACATTTAGAGAACTTAAAACAAAGATTAAACATTACAAAATTAATTACCATTTACGATCGAGGATATTCATCAATCGAACTCATGGCAAAAACCATTGATTTAAACTCTAAATTTTTAATAAGACTACCAAAAAATGTATTTAGACATTTAATCAAACAAATGAAGACTAATGATGAAATTATAAAAATAAATTTAACAAATAATAGATTAAGTCATTTTGATGATGATGAAAAATTTAAAAGAAAAAGCAAGAAAGATGGGGCGATTAGAAATTCGCATAGCATTAGTAGATATTGGTAAGAACGAACCTGAAATACTTGCAACAAATTTAACATCTGAAGAATTCTCAACAGAAGATTTAAAAGAATTATATGGTAAAAGATGGGCAGTTGAAACTGGATTTGACAGATTAAAAAATTTAATCGAAATCGAAGATTTCAGCGGAATTCGAAGAACAATAATCGAACAAGATTTTCACGCCCACATATTCGTTTATAACCTAGCAATGACAATTAAAAATCATGCAGAAAACAATATAACAAGAATACCCAGAAATAAAGATGAAAAAATAATTTATCAGTCGAATTTCGCAAAAATAACGGGAAACATCTATTTATTCTTATTTGACCTAATATTTGAAACGCAAACGAAAAGAGAGCAAATAATCGATTTTATAGTAAAAGAAGCATCTAAAGAACTAATACAATATAAAGAAAATCAATACAATAATAATAATCAGAACGAAAAACCCCGGATGTTTATAATAAACATCCAGGAAACAAGAAAAAAACACACTAATCAAATAATTTCACCAAAAATTAGTGAGTTTTCACATCTTGTTTAATAGTTCTGTTCACAAATCATATAAAAAACTTACGAAAATCAAATCCTAATCCCAAAATAATATAACAACGTTATCAAATAAACAGAATTAATAAAAAATTTCACATGAAAAATCTTAAGTTTCTAGGAATGGTACCTTTCAAAATGGCACTTTCAAAAACTTATGTGATTTAAATATCTGCAAGTTTTTTATTAAAAACTTTTTCTTAATATTTGGAGTTATTTTTATAATTTAAAGCTAATTAATCTGTTATTTTGAAAAAATTAAATGAATAGATTAATCGAAAAAATTAGTTATCACACAAGTTTTTGAAAGAGTCTTCAAAATCAAAGAAGAAATACCAAAATTACTAACAGACGATAAAAAACAAATACGACACACAATAAAAGAGAAATATTAAAAATAGCCAAAAAAGACATAATGTGCACTAAAATAAAAGCAACTGCCAACGAAGAAAGAGATAAAAAGAAATAAGACAGCTTAAATTAAAAAAACCTTAGATTGACAGCATTGGGAAAAATAGAAAAGTTAATTAATTTCTTTCCCCAATATAGTATTGAGGGTTTGTATTTTTTGTTCATAATATGCCCTCAATCCTTAATAAAACTTTGTATAATACTAAAAATCTATTTTTAAACTATTATAACTTTCTATAACGTAAACAATTAAATATCAATTATTTAAAAATCAATAAAATTTTCACTATCTTTAAATAAAATGAAGAAAGAATTAATTAAATTGATTTGCAACTTTGGCACTTGCAAAATTAAATAAGACAAATAACTATTTAAACAAAGAAATACAAATATTGAATTACTAATTTTTAAAAATAACAAATATAAACATGATATATAACCAATAAACTAATAAAATATTAATAAAATAGAAAACAATAATTTTTAGAAGAAAAATTAAGTTGGCGATATTGTAAGTTTGTTTGAAAATTATGTATTTTTTGTTAAATTTAAATTCAACTAAAGCATTTTTGATATGTGTTTTAGCAAATTCCGGATCATATTCTCTATAATCAAAATAAACCACATTTAATTTAAAATCAAACATTTCTAAGAATAAATCAACGATATTAAGTGAAATAATGTTTAGAAATGTAGAGAACATTTCCTGACCAAATAAGCAATATTTAAATAAGTCTTCGACACAATATATTTCTGTAGGTTTTTTATTTTTAGGTTTCATGTATAATAATTAACCTACATCTAATTTTAATGTTCCTATAAACTCGGGACTGTCAATTTGTTAGGTCTTCATTTCGTCTTTTTATCCAGCCATCTTTTTTGTGCATTAATGCACTCCATAATCCTCTTGTTTTATAACTTCTTTTTTCATATTTAGGCATTGTATTACCATTGAAATTCTCTATTGTTATTTGTACTTTCTAATTTTTCTTTATAATCTTTTTAGAGAAATTTTCGATATTCTGGGAAAAATTCTTTTTCAAAACATTCGACTAAATGTTCTGGATAATGCTTTATTTTTTTCTTTTAAAGGGTGTTCGCCAAAAGCAATTCATCTAGGCAACATTTTCTTTATTTTTACAATTGAAGCATTATTCGTGTTTGTCAAAAATTAATTTTTGAGTTTTGGCGGACACTCTTCTAAATTGAAAAGTTACAATGTTGATGAAATAATAATTTAATTCATCCATTATTTATTCACATATTTCTCTAAAACAGATTATAATTTTTTATAGCATTTGGAGATAAACCTCTTGGTTTAACCAACTTTCTTAACTGAACATCCTCTTGAAAATTTGGTTTTGGTTGTCCTGATTAATGGATATGCAGATTACTAATGTTTGGTAACCCACATAATACATGGCATTAAGAGTAAGCTACAAAAAATCATGACAATTTTAGGCAGTGCAGTAATGTCCTGTTGTCGCACCTTTTTTTAATGGTATTTGGTCGAATGATCCTACTTCTTCATTTTATGCATTTTTCTTATTTTCGGAAATCATATGTTTATCTGTTAGTATGTAATAGGGGGTTTGTATGGTATTAATTGCCTAATTGAAGGTAATGAGAATTGTGTATCATGTTTTGGACTTTTATTTGCTGCGTAATTTTAGGATCATTCGTGTGTCAACATTTGATTGCAATATTGGTTTTTAATGTAAGCTTTTCGTGATTTGCCTCTATATTATGTGCATAATAATTTTATCAGCATAGTCGCTTGTGTGCCCAGTTCCATCCATATGGCAACTAATTTTACATTCTGATGGATGCATAAAAATTAATTAAGTCATTTAAATCTTTTAATTATGGTGTCTGACATTCTTTTACAAAGAATTTTTTGAATAGTTGTGAAGTGTGGTAGCTTATTAAGACCTAGGAATTTTCTTATTTTATCTATAAGCTCCAAACATTCAACTATTTCACGATAGGTTGGTCTTTAAATAGGTTTTCATTGCTAAAATAGTGAATAATTGTGGCTGATTGTACATAATAGATTGCCTGTAATCACAGGAAATACTTTGGAAAAATCCATTTGGAATAGTTATAGGTTAATTCAACAAAATTTTAACAGCATATTTTTTCATGTTTAGCAATGGAAAAAAATAGTTTTTTCTTCTTGAGGTTCATTTGTTAATTTTAAGTCCAAAATCCAAAAGGTTTAACTGTCTTGAATTCAAATAATAAATATGGAGAATATTTTATTTTTTTCTTCATATTAATATATATTCTCCATTTTAATATATATATAGTTATTTATCGCATTATTTGGATAATAGTAAGTTATATTTCAAGTGTAAAAAAATTAAAGAAATAAAATCGCTTAAAATCAAAATCTAAGCATTTTTGGAAAAATTTTTTTGCTAAGTACACGTTCAAGTGAAAAATAATAATGAATGAAAAACATGTTAAAATTAAAAATAAAGAATTTATATGACTTATTTAGACAAAACAACTAAATAAATTCGATGTTACCATAAATTTTGATATGGTTTCTACAAGGTTAAAATCATATAATTTTGAGTAAACCTACCAATAGAAAGAGTATAAAAAAGATGTCCTCAGAAAGTTTTTAAAAGAAGAAAAAATAGATATTAAAATAAATAAAATAAGAAAAAATATGTAGTGTATTTACTGAATGTTTTCTCTTGAATTATTCAAAACATCATTGCTCTAAATTATCCATCGGAACTCATAAAGTAATCATAGAGAGTGGAGAACCAACTCAATACCTGCAAGCTGATTCAAAAACAAGTACGATAAAAATAAATAAAGCACCTACTATAGTAAATGCTAAAGATATAATTCATAAATACAAAGCAAACAAATATTTTACTGCTAATATTAAAAATAAAGTTACAGGAAAAACAATTACGGGAATAAAGGTTTTTCTTAAAGTTTTCACAGGAAAAAACTACAAAACATACACATTAACAACAAACGATAAAGGTACAATTTATTTAAATACAAAAATTTTAAGTGTAGGAACACATAAAGTTATTATAAGTTCTGCAAACAACAAATACACAATATCATGTACCAGAAATATAAAAATAATAAAATAAAAGGAGGATATAATAATGAATAAAATATTAATATCAACATTATTATTAATTATTTTAATATTCAGCATAGGATTAGTATCAGCTAATGAGAACATTAATGATACAATAATAGAAGACAATACTGATGCTCCAAATCTTTCTTATTTATCTAATATAGATAATGTTCCTTTAAAAAAAACAGGTGGAGTAGTTAGATATGTTAATGGAAGCACTTTTGAAGATATTCAAAAAACAATTAACATAGCAAACGATAATGATACCATTGTCCTTAATGGAACTTATAAAAGTACTGGTCATCAAATAATTGTTAATAAAAGCATAACAATCACAAGTGAAAATGGGCACAGTACTTTAGACGCTAATAAAAAATACAGAGCATTATACATACTTTCTGACAATGTAGTACTAAAAAACTTAAGAATAATAAATGGGAAAGTAAATGGGGGATATTTATCTATCTTGGAACCTTTAGAAAGTGGTCCTGGTGGTGCTATATATTGGAAAGGTAATAATGGAACTATAATCGCTTCATCAATATATAATAATGAATTTTATAGTGTAAGTTATGGTGGAAGTGGTGCTATTTATTGGGAAGGGGCAAACGGAACTATTCGAGATACATTTTTCTTCAATAACACAGGATATCATGGAATTATGGGTGCTGCTTCTCATTATAAGTTTTTAGAAGGTGTTGTTCATGGTGATTATATTGGAGATTTATATGATAATGATCCGTCTAAACCTGCTAGATTTTATTGTGTTGTTGTAAACTCTAAAGGACATTTAACTGCTAATAATCTTTCCATCAACTATGGAACAGCAGGTAATTTTCTTGTTAAATTTAGTTTAGGAGATATTCCATTTAAAGGAGACATTGTTAAAGTACACATATTTAAAAAAGGTTATGATAAAATATTTAACCTAACTATTGATGATAAGGGTTTAGGTGTTTTAAAGTTACCTGATAACTTAAATGATGGTATTTACAAGGTTGAATTAAGTAGTCATGATAAACTTTATAAGTATAGTGCTAATGCGATTATTAAAGTTAATAAAGTTCCAGCATTTATCCATGCTGATAATTTTAAAACCATATATAATTCAGGAAAATATTTCACCGTTGAACTTATGGATATAAAAAATTATTATTTCATTAGCAATGTTAAATTAGCATTAAAAGTCAATGGTAAAACATACTATGCAACTACAAATAAAAATGGAAAAGCCAAATTTAATGTATCAAAATGGAAAGCAGGAAACTATAAAGCTTATATTAATATTTTAAACAATTATAAATCACCAACCCAAAAGGTTAATATTAAAATCAATAAAATCCCCACAATTGTAAAAACAAATAAAATCACAGCAAAAATCCACAAAGACAAAAAATTAAACATCAAAATCATCAACAAAAAAACCAAAAAAGCAGTACCTTTTATTAAAATCAAAGTAAAATGCTTCACAGGAAAAAAATACAAAACATACACATTAATAACAGATGAAAAGGGACAAACTCACTTACACACATGTTGTTTAAAAGTCGGAACACATAAAGTAGTTATAAAATCAGCAAACCAAAATTACGCAATAAACAAAAACACTAAAATTAAAATAAAAAAATAAGGATTAAAACTTATATAATCCTTATTTTAACAATATTTATTATAACTGCATTTTTTTAAAACATAGATATTCTTATCTTTGTTTATTAATTTAGTTATTATAATAGTATTGATTAAGAGGGGTTATTTCATTGATGAATGGTAAAATATGAAATCTCTTTCAAAAACTTGTGTGATTTGAATTTTTTGTGGCATGAAAAATTTCTCTACTATTTATTATTTATTTTTAATTTAAAAGTAGTAAATTGTTTATATCAGCTTAAACTAATATATAGAATTTCTATGTAATAGTATGGAGTCTATATGACTTAAATTTTTTGATTTGGTACTTGAATTTTCTGAATTCCGTGAATTTGAAGGTCTTTCTCGTTTGAATGTGAATCTATTAATAATAGTTCTAATTATATTAGAAAAGAGGGGCAAAATTCATTTTGAGAATAAAATTGCTAAGTTGTCCTTCTTGTAAATCACCAAACAATATTAAAAATGGAATTTTACGAAACGTAAACTTATATTTTTAAGAATTGATGAAAACTTAAAAAATGTGGTAAAATTTTTTCACACTGATTTATATTTACCTGTTTCTAACAATTCAAATATTACATTCGCTGCTGATTGTATTGATGATTTATATCAGTTTATGATGCAGGACTTCATAGAAATCTCTTATTACTTAAAAAACAACATGATGTTGAAATATCACAACCAATTGTGTATTTACTGAATGTTTTCTCTTGAATTATTCAAAACAATATAGAATTTCGATAGCAGAAGTGCCTTTTTCTGAAAGTTTAGAAATAACCGCAGTTAAACCTGTTGTTAATATTGAATTAAGTGATTATCATTTATCTGATAAACTAATGGATAGGATAAGAACTAATGCAGAAGGAATATTAATATCCGGTTCACCAGGAGCAGGAAAAAGTACTTTTGTACAATCTATTGCTAAATTTTACTCAGAAGAACTAAATAAAGTTGTAAAAACAATGGAATCGCCAAGAGATTTGCAATTACCCAATGAAATTACACAATACAGTCCCCTTGAAGGAAGTATGGAGAATACTGCCGATGTTTTACTTCTTGTTCGTCCAGATTATACTATTTATGATGAACTAAGAAAAAATAATGATTTTAATATATTTGCAGATATGAGATTAGCTGGTGTTGGAATGATTGGTGTTGTGCATGCAACTAGACCAATTGATGCAATTCAAAGAATAGCTTCAAGAGTAGAACTTGGTGTGATACCTTCAATTGTTGATACTAGCATCTATATTGAAGATGGTGCTGTTAAAAATGTTTATGAAACAAAAATAACCGTTAAAGTTCCAACTGGTATGAAAGAAGCAGATCTTGCAAGGCCTGTTATTGAAGTTAGAGATTTTGAAAGTGGAGAACTTAAAAATGAAATCTACACTTATGGTGAACAAACAATTGTTATGGATGTTGATTTAGTAAATCAAGATACTGATTTACAATCACAAAAATCATCAGTTGAAAAAATAGCTGAAAAAGAAATTTTAAGGAAAATAAAAAGGATACTACCTAAAAAAGCAAAAGTAGAAGTTGAAGTAATATCACCTGAAAGAGCTAAAATCTATTTTGAAGAACAACACATCCCAGAAATCATTGGTAAAAATGGTAGGCGAATAGCTGAAATTGAAAAAGATATCGGAATAAGTATTGGTGTTGAAGTGCTTGAAAAAAATATTCAAAATAGAAAATCCTTTGAAATTGACATAATTCACACAAAAAAACAATTAATTTTAGATTTAGGTCGTGACAATGGTAGAAAAAACTTTGATATTTGTATAGGTGGTGAATATTTACTTACTGCCACCACCTCTAAAAAAGGAGAAATTAAAATTAAACAAGGAATTGAACTATCTAATTTTATTATAGAAGCTATAGAAATGGGATTAGAAATTACAGCAATTAAAAAATAGTGATGATATGAAAATTGGTGCATCAACATTAGCAGGGATAAATGACAAATTAGAAGATAGTTTAGAATTTATTGAAGAGTTAGGACTTGAATATGCTGAAATTCTACACCAGTACCCTAATCAAGATATTAATATAGCCAATGTAGAAAGCTTTAATTTAAAATATTCTATGCATGCTCCATTTATGGATGTTAATATTGCTTCTTTAAACAAGCTTAGTAGAGAAAACTCAATTAAACAGATTAAACAAACAATAGATACTGCTAATAAAATTAATGCTGAATGTGTTGTTGTTCATCCAGGTTTAATTCCCTTTTTAGCCAGAGGTTTTGAAAAAGTTGTTTATGACTTATCTAATGAATCTATAAAAGAACTTGGAGAATATGGGCAAGATTTAGGAGTAATGGTAGCTATTGAGAATATGCCTTCTTTTGAATCAATGATGTATCAAAAATTAGAGGATTTAAATGAAACATTAACTTCACTTGACATGTTCATGACTTTAGATATTGGTCATGCTAATCATATTGGATATGCTACAAACCAAATGTATTTTGATTGTATTAAACACATCCACATGCATGATAATTTTGGTGATGATGACTCCCACCTTGCTTTAGGTGATGGATCTATTGATTTAAAAAGTATCATCAATACTTTTGAAGATAAAAAATATGATGGCATCTACATCATCGAAGTAAATGATAATGATTCCATTAAAAAAAGTTATGAGTATATAAAAGAAAACTTTTAAATAAGACGCTTTTCTTTTATTTCATTTTTAAAATATAAATATTTGGAATCAATAACATTCCTAATACTTTTAGCTGTTTTTAAACCAATTCCTTCAACTTCTTGAAGTTCACTTTCAGATGCATTAATAACATTAGATACAGAGCCAAAATGCTCCAATAAATTTTTAGCATTAACAGGCCCAATGTTTGGAAGGGATTCTATAATAAATAGCTGTTGTTCAAACAAACTCAGTGGTTTTTTATCTGTTCTTATTTGAATAGGAACTTTCTCACCACTTTGTTCACGAATAGCTATTCTTTTAATCATAGCTGCAGTATCCTGAGCGTTTCTTGTTGGAATAATACTAATACCAAAGTCAAGTGCAATTGAAGCTATAGAACCTCTAATAGCATTAGGATTAATCATACCCGAATATAAGTCATCGCCTTCAAGAATCATCAAAGGACGTTTAAACTCTTCGGATAATTCACGAGCCTGTTTGAATAATCTTTTATCAACAATTGAATCAACAAAATCTTTAGCAGTTTTTCTCTCAATAGCTACTTCATCACTTACCTGATAATCGGCAACTGCCATTGATTGGATTTTAACATCAATTTCCATTTCACTTAAATGTCTAATAACTTTAGAATTACCTTCTCTTGAATCAGCAAAAACCAAAGGTAATTTTTCATTTTCAGGCTTATCAATGACTTTAATCTTTTTTTCATTTTCCATTCTTTCAACTGCAGATTCATTAAGTTCGGCTAAAACAACAGGATCTATTAATTGATTTTTCATCCTACTTTCTTTGTAAATTGAAGAATAATAATACCCCTCATCCATTGTTCCCGTAGTTATAAGAACTTTTACACGACCAGTTCTTTTACGTCCAGTTCTCCCCCTTCTTTGAATCATCCTAACTTCAGAAGGAACCGGTTCATATAATATGACCAAATCAACTGCAGGAATATCAATACCTTCTTCAGCTACACTTGTAGATAATAAAACATCATATTCGCCCATTTTAAAGGCTTTTATGATTTCTTTTTGTTCTTTTTGAGTTAATCCTTTTTCCCCATCCCTAGAAGCTTGTCCATAAAATTTAACAGATTTGATTCCTTCTTTTTCTAGTTTTTGATGAATCATTTCAAGTGTATCTCTGTATTGTGTGAAAACCATAATTTTAGAAGATTTAGAATCTTCTTTTTCGTATCGTTTAGATTGTAATTTAGTTTGACCATCACTAGTAGCCAACTCTTTTTTAAGAATTTCAGTTACTTTTCTAAGTTTTGGATGTTCCCAACCATGTTTTTCAGCATCACGAGCAAGTTTAACAGCACGTCCAAAATTATCATCATAAATTAATGATTTAGCTGCTTTAGTTTTCTTTTTACGTAAACGCCCTATATATTTATTAAAAGTTTGGATTCCTTGAGTTTCAATAAGGCCTTGTGCATGTTGAATGTTAATAACAGCACTTAATATTGAAATTGCTTGAAAAGATTCTTTAGAAGGATTTGCAGTTCTTCCAATTTCACTTTGAATTTTGGCTCTAGCTTTTAAAATATCCCCTTTGTTTACAGAAACAGTTTTAATAATACCCATATTTTTTAAAGCTTTAAGTCGGATTTTTAATGCCTTATCAACGTATTTTTTAATTTTTTCAAGTTCACTGCTCATTTTTACCTTAACCCAATCTATTTCAACTGGATTAAAATATGGTTTTACATCATGATCCTCCTCAGTTTTAACTACAATATTTTGAATAAATAAATTCTCACAAACTTCTTTTATTTTTTCTTTATCAGAACCTGGAGAAGCAGTTAAAGCTAAAATCAAATTATAATTTGATTTTTGAACATATCTAGATGCCAAATAAACATAAGAATAAGAACCTACTCCATGATGGCATTCATCAAAAACTATTAAAGAAACATTATTTAAATCATATCGACCTTTTAGCAAATCTGATTCAACAGTTTGAGGAGTAGCACAAACAACTCTTGATTCTTCCCACCGTTTAGTTCTCTCATCAGTTTTAACCGCTCCTGTAATTGATGCACAAGGCACCATTAAAAATTCTTTAAAACTAGCTTCGTGTTGAATTGCTAGTGGTTTACTCGGAGCTAAAACAAGAACTTTTGAATTTTTAACTTTATTCAATCTATCTGCTGCAACTAGAATAGCTACGATAGTTTTACCTAATGCGGTAGGTGCAACAACCATAGTATTTCCTTTTTTTAAAACATCCCCCGCTAAAACTTGTTGGTATAACCTTGATTCTATAGAGTTTTCTTTAATTAAAGGATGTTTTATATAACTAGTCATGATTAAACCTGCATATTAACATTTTATATATTTAATTATTATTTAAAGCATTATTAATATATTAACAAAGAGCATTTGCTAAGTAAGTGCGACGGGATAGGGTCTCCTTTTTCCCTACTCTTGTATCAGTGAGACACTTCTTGTATGAAGTTGTTTTAATCCCTGTTGTGTTGGGATTTCCTCCTGTGAAATTCTTAGCTTGGTAACGAGCCTAAGAAGTTGCATGAGCAAAATGTCTAATGAAACACTAGTATCCAGTGTTGTCAGGTTTTTACAGGGCTAGAGGAAGAATAAGAATGGTTAATTAAAGTGAACGAATGCAAGCATCGTGACAAATGACGATAGGTAGGATACAAAGCACTATAAAGAGTGCTACTATCGATTGCAATTAGGAAATAAGTACTTTACTTATGCTTATAACGCACAACCCGTAGAATTGCCGGTGTAAAGTTCGAACCTTACCTTATTCGTATCTGATGGGAGATTAACCCGGTAAGCCATTTGAAGTCCTAAAAGAAGACTCTTTTTTTAGGTAAGCGGATTGCGAATGAAGTGGAATTCTTCAGGTGGTAGAGGATTTTGAAAAAAGCGAAAGCCGTTAATTATCGAAAGATAACAGGAAAACAGGGAAATTATTAACTGTGAACGGATACCTGCCCTTTTGTGGTAGGCATGGAAACATGGCTAACTTTCAAAGAGTAGACAACGTGTAAATAAAACTATTAATGTTTGTTTGTTAAAAGGATGGTGATAAAGTTGAGTTATGCTCAAAACAACATTGTTTTAGAGTCCACAACATCATACGCTACGATATGGTCTGATACTGATTGGAAGAAGACCTATAAGTATGTAAATAAACAAAGATTTAGGATATTTCGTGCCGAAAGTGAATATTTTCAGATAAAGGTCTATTTGAGCCGTATGTATCGAAAGATACACGTACGGTTCTCGAGAGGGTGCGGATGAGTAATCATCCAATCCTATCTAACTATCTTTCATTATAATTCATAAATAACATTATTTTATAGCTCCAAGAGTTTTTTTTATCGGATCGTGATTTAAAAATATATTATCATTTAATTTTTCAATTACAATTTTAGAATGAAATTCCCTCAATAATTAGTTATAGATGTTGTGTTTCTGTTAATTTTTTAATAAGAGCATTTAAATCAAAAATTTTATTAGTTAAAAATAAAATACGCAATAATATATTTATTCCAATTTTAATAACTCAATTTCTTTAAATTTATTGAAAAATTTATCTAATGAAACAACATAGTCCAACATCAAGGTTATTAACAATAATAATGCTTGAACAATCAATAAAACTAGCTTTATAATTTTTTTCATTATATTTTTTAAATAATGTAAAAACCCTATCATTATATTTTTCTATTTCAAATTCATTGATAATATTAAAATTATCATTTAAGAAATAATAAGCTTTTTCAGTTAATTTAATATTCTTGGTTTTCATCATAACTACAGTTATTACTTCATTTAAAACACCATTACTAATATAACACTCATTTTCAAATAATATGTCTTTATTTTTTTCAATGATTAATCTAGACTTGTCATTCTTTTTAAAAATAGGTATGATAAATGAAGTATCAATGAATATTTTATTCATCATAAATCAACTCATCTATATTCCAATCTTCTCCATCATCATCTATCATTCCAAATACATCATCAAATGTTGTTTTTTGTCTAGGAGTTATTATTATATTATTATCTTGAATATCCCAATCAAATATAGTATTTTTATCAATAGGAAAGTCTTTAAATTCGTCTTTTATTATTTTTGGTAAATGTAACTCATCATTTCCATATAATTTACTAGTTGCTAAAGTCATAATAATCATGTTCTTTTATAATATGAATATTATTATTTAATCAGATAATATTTATATCTATCGGAAAATCTGATTTGACTATTTATATCAAATATTGAAATCTTACTCTAATTTAAAAGAAGTAAAATTAATATATTAAATGAATCTAATATATTAACATGAATAATAAAAATATAAAAACTTCAAATAGTTATTATATTGGATAAACAATTTAAACTTTACGAAAGGATTCCAGAATTTTCTCGATCGAACCAATGAAGATAAAATTCGAATTGGGTGCAATTCTATTGATAATTCTTTGTTTGTTTCAACAAGAAAAGGTGAAAAAATATTTTAAGCCAGTTAATGTAGTTTGTCAGGAGTATAATTCACGTGATATTGTTAAAAATGGAACTTATTCTAGAAAATTAATTTTTTTAGAAATTGGAGAAAAGAATTGTGTTGTTCAGAAATATAAATGTAATAAATGTGGCCATATAATTTATACGGATCTTTCTAGTATTGTTAATGGAAACTCAAATATTACTATTCCTGTAATTGAGCATATTGAGTTTTTGTATAGTTATTTTAATGGAAGTCTTCATAAAAATTCGTAAATTATTGAAAAAAGAACATAACATCGAAATCACATCAAAACGTAGAAAACATCATTTTTAAAGTCTGATTATGAAATTAAGCATGAAATGGACTTTTTCAGGATATTATTATATTTAGGAATAGCCTTTGGATTAAAAAGAGAATGGATAATTGGAAAGTATCTTTTTAGCTTTATTCGACTTAAAATTAAATACAATATTGGCTAAAAGAATTGGTCGATTCAGAGACAATTAGATAAACGTATACAACTTCTTTAAACCAATCACTACGCAACCAAGAGAAAAAAAATGCATCATAACAGAATTTCAGAATTCAAAAAAAACTCACTAATTACTTCAATGACTCAAAAATAGCAATACATTAAAAAATTATTTAAAACAGATGAAGGAATTTTAAAAAGATTTAATCTAAAACTTAAGTATTAGAATAAAAATATAATGTGATTTTCTAAAAATCACTTAAGTTTTTGAAAGTGCCATTATATTATAATTAATAGTTATCTTTATTAACTATTTAAATGTGAAATAATATTATTAAAGTTAGTTGAAATATATTAAAAATTAATATTATTTTGATTTACTTTAATATTTAAATAATGTCATGAAATATGGCAATTAGAATAATAAAGAGGGTTGAAATTGAAAATGAATAAATATTTATTATTATTTTCACTATCCATTATATTTTTAGTTAGTATTAGTTATGTTTCTGCTTTTGAAGATGTAAATAACAATTTAACATCCACAAATGATGCTAATTTATTAACTATTAATGATGATGTGGAAAATACGAATTTAATTTCTTATTCTTCTGATGATTCTAAAAAAGCATCTAACATTGATAAAAATTATGTTATCAATCAAAAAAACTATAAAATATATTTTGATGATAATAAAGTTTTAAAAAGTAATTATGGTGGAAGCAAACTCACATTTTATGGTGCTTTTAATGATTTAGGCGCGTTTACTATAAATTCAACAGATACCAAGATTACTGGAAAAAATACTTTATTTTACAATACTGTTTTTAATATAAATGCTAATGGCGTGATGTTAACTAATTTAAACTTTGTTTGTAATGATGATTTTAGCTATAATGAAGGAGCTTGTATTTTAATAAATTCAAATAATGTTACAATTTATAATGTCAACATTAATTATACTGTTCCTAAAAATATTATAGGTTATGGAATTTATTCTAATGGGTTAAATTATAAATTATCTAATTTACAACTCATAAATAATACAGTTAAACTCTATGGAAACGCTATTACAAATGGTTATAATTATGGTGTTGTTTTAACAAACACTCGTGATGCATTTATTTCAGGTAATAATATTATTTGTTCTCTTCCTTTAAGATCTGTTAATTGGGGAACTGTAGGTATTCGTATGGATGCAGTTGCAGCATTAGCAGCAGAGTCATGTTACAACCTAAGATTATCTGATAATTATATAAAATGTAGTGTTATTAATAGTTTAAAGAAAGGATATCCAACATTAGATGCTGTACTAATTTATGCATGCAATAATTCGACAATTGAGAGAAATATTATCCTTGAAAGTGATTATATTACTAAAAATGGTACTGATAATTATTTGTATGGTTTAGATGTGTATTTTTCTAGTGATGTTATGATTGTTGGCAATAATATTCATATCCGCACTACTGGTGGTAAAGAAGCACATGGTACTGCTTATCCAATTCAAGTAACAGGTCATGCTGAAAATGTACTAATAGCTTTTAATAACATTAGTAGTTATAGTAACGGTCCTAATATTGGTATTTATTCACAAAATTACAATGGTATAACCCAATTAGATATTGTTAGTAATTTTATTAATGTTACTGGAGTCGCAAGTAAGCATTATTGGGCTTTAGTAAGTGGAATTGAAGTACAAGATTCTGACGATAGAATATTTAATAATACAATTATTGTTAATACTGTAAATAAATTTGAAAAAGGATTTAATGTTTATGGTATAAGTTACACTCAACCTACTAATGGGAATCATAAATATAATATTCAATACAACAATGTTTCAACTAACAGTGATCGTGCAGTTGCACTTAGAGGCGGTGGTAATTCTATAGTATCAGATTCTATTGTTGCAAATAATATTTTAAAGACTAGAAAATATTGTGGAAACCGTGCAGTAGATGCAATTGGACCGAGAAATGTTGTCGTTAATAATACTGATGGTTCTAAACCTGTGCGTAAAATGAGTGCTAATGAATACCCTAATTCGTTGAAATATTATTTTGATAATCCATATAAAGGAAAAGGTTTGTCATTAAGTTGGATGAATACTAAAGGAAATTCTATTAGTGGAAATGGAGATAATGGTGGAAAATCTATTAATTCTGGAAATGGTGGTACTAATAAAAACAATGTTTTTGGAAGAAACCCCAATAATACTAAATCACAAGCCCATAATGGAAATTTAAATTCATCACATTATACTTATGGTACTTCTGGTGTTGATATTACAAGTGCTTCTTCCTCTTCAGGTTCAATTGAAGGAAGTAGTCAATTAGATGCTTCTAATTCGAAATCTTATGAGGTAAGTAAAAAAATAGATACTTTAGATGGAATTAATTATATTCAAATGATTACAATAGTTATTATTATATTAATTTTCTCAATCATAGGATATAAAACAAAAAACAAGAAAAATGAATTATAAAACTTAATTTAAACAGTATAGGTCTAAAAATAGACCTTTTTTTACTATTTTTTAAAAGCAAATAATCGTTAGGTTTATATTACTTAAATACATCATATAATATTGAGTAAAATAGCATTGATAAATAATTATCTATAATTTAATAAAATTGCATTTTATTCAAGTTTTAATGATTTAGTATAAATCAAATTCAAATGATTAACTAAATTATTTTTTTCTAAAAAAAATTCAAAATTTAATTAAATGGGAGGAATAAAAATTAAATTAAATAAGATAGCAATATTATCATTACTCATGATGCTACTCTGTTTTATTGGAACAGCAAGTGCTACGGAAGATATTAATGATACAGTAGTTGCAGAATCAACACTTGATGATAATTCTGTATCTATTGATAATGTTGATGATTCAAATGATGATATTCAAACTATAAAAAATTTAGATGATGATTTAGCTTCAGAAAACTCTAAAATATCATCTACTAGTGGAACACCCACTACTGCATATGATTGGAATACATTGAAAAATAAATGTGAAGCCCCAACTAGTCAATATATTACTTTAACTGGAACTACTTATACCATTGGCGAAGTAATAAAGTTCAAAAATAGTGCTACCATCGTTGGTAGTAATGTCAGTTATATTACTGGAGGTTCTACTTCTAAAACACCGTTTTTAAACATTAATCCTGCATTAACCTTACATTTTATTAATGTTAAATTTTTAAATGTTAATGCTAACAATTTATTACAACTTGATGGTACAGTTTATTTAGAAAATTGTACTTTTAATAATATTCAAACTGCAACAGGACGTAATTCAGTTATATATAATACTAATAATTTGATGTATATTTCTGGATGCAATATTACTAATTGTAATACTGGTTATGGTGCAGTTTCTAATTATGTTTTTGGAAGTACTACAAGTGTTGTAATGTATGTTGATGATTGTAATTTTGTTAATAATAGTGCCAGTGTTGAACCTGGTGCAATTAATAATTGTGGAATTTTATATGTAAATAATACTCTGTTTGACGGCAACCATGCTAATTGGTGGGCTGGAGCAATACATACTCATACAAATGCTCAAACTGAAATTCAAAATTCTATTTTTAAAAGAAATACAGCTGGATGGAATGGTGGAGCATTATACACCTACAGTAAATTAAAAATATATAATTCTACTTTTGAAAATAACAACTGTACTACCAATAATGGTGGTGGAGCAATCGGAGCATACAACTATGGCTCTGAATACAATATAACCATAGATTCCTGTAGATTTAACTATAACAAAAACCTATGTGAGGCTTACACCAACATTTCAACTACTTCTCTTGGTCGCGGAGGAGCCATCTCTGTATTGAATGGAGGTTACTTAACCGTATGTAATTCTAATTTCACTGGAAACTATGCAAGAATAGGCCAAGCAATTGCTGCTGCAACTTATACATATGAAAATGGTACTGGTGGAAATCCCCATATTAAAATTTGTCATAACCTATTTGTCAATCACACCGCAACTGGAATTGATACTGTTGTAATTACTGGTAATGATTACTGTTTCTGTAATAATGTATTTATCAACAGTTATCAAGCCACCCCATATAATGAAACTTGCATATGTAATTCTCCTAAATCTTCTGTAAAATCTTTATTAAGAATGTCAAATGATAATGTTTTAACAGAGTGGCACAATATTATTTATGTTAATGCTTCATCTCCTAATGATCCAGAATCTGTTGATGGTCAAAGTTGGGAAAATGCATATGGAGGAAAAGATTCACTTCTTAGAGCTTTCCGGGATATTCTAAATAATGGAGTAATTTATGTAGCAGATGGAGAATATACTGCAGAGGACTACAATTATTTTCCTCTAGAGTGTAGCAGAAATATTACTGTAATTGGTCTAGGTAGCAAAGTTATACTTAAATTACCTCTTGAATCAGGTGCTGCTGGTGTAACAAATGTTACTCATAAATTTGTTAATTTAACAATAGCTGCAGGTACAAGTATTGATACAGGTATAAATATTAATTCTACTTTTATTAATTGTACATTTACTGCACCTATGAGATTCGGTAATGAGACAAAGTATTATAGTACTACTATGGATCCGAGAATGTTTTTGGAATATGGATATGCAAAAACAAATTCAATGACCTTTAACAATTGTATTTTTAAAGATATTGATGCAAATAATGTAGTTAATTTATATAAATACTATGCTGTAAATCTTAATAATTGTATTTTTGAGAATATTACTGCTGATTCTTTAGTTTACCGTGAGGGTACTGGTTATTTTGAAGATGATGGCATTTACTTTAAAAATTGTACTTTCACTAATTCTAAATTTAATGGTGTAGTTGATTCTGCTGCTAATTTTGATGATGCTATTGCTATTGAAGATTGTACATATGACAGTGCTGTTGCTATAGGCACTACTGAAATTAATGGTCATTTTTATGTTAATGCTACTAAACTTAAAGTTACTGCTGTTGACACTAATTTAACAGTTAAAATTGCAGACATTACTTATGGTAACGGATTTACTATTGATGTTACTTTATTAAATAATGTTTCGGGTAATGTTACTGTAAATATTAATAATAAAAATTATAGTATAACCGTTGTTAATGGCAGTGGATCTTTAAAAGTTAGTGATATTTTAGATGCCAGCAATTATATTGCTGTAGCTAACTTTGTTGGCGATAATGTTACTACTTACTCAAGTACTGCTAATACTACTTTTACTGTAGCTAAAGCTACTCCTACCATCACTATTTCAGGTGGTTCTAAAATTTATAATGTAGCTAAAACTTTAACTATAACCTTAGCTAACCCAATATCAGGTACTGTTAGTGTTATTATTGGATCTCAAAAAGTTAATGTTAAAGTTACTAATGGTAAAGGTACAGTTAGTGTTAATAATTTAAAACCAGGTAACTACAATGTTAAAGTTATATTTGCATCAACTTCCAATTATAATGAAACTTTTAAAACTGCAAAATTAACTGTTAAAAAAGCAACTCCTAAAATGAATGCTAAAAAAGTAACCTTTAAAGCTAAAAAGAAAACTAAAAAATACTCTATTGTATTAAAAACCAACGAAAACAAAGCTTTAAGTAAAGTTAAAGTTACTATAAAATTAGGTAAAAAAACATATTCTGCTAAAACAAACAGTAAAGGTCAAGCTACTTTCAAATTAACTAAATTAACTAAAAAAGGTTCTTACAAAGCTACTGTTAAATTTGCAGGTAATGCATACTACCAAGCATTAAGTAAAAAAGTAACTATAAAAGTTAAAAAATAAGGAAGTTTATAAACTTCCATCTTTTTCTTTTTTTATCCATTACGTAAATTATAACTCATAAATAACATTTTTAAACTTAATAGCTGCCTCTCCAATAGCTACAATCATGTCACAATCTAAATTTAAAGCTTTTTTTATTCCATCCCGCACATTATTTTCGCTAGCTCCAAGAGTTCCTTTTTTTTCAAATTCGCTTATATGATTTAAAAATATTTTATCGTTTAATTTTGGGTTTTCTTTTAATTTTTCACTTGCAATTTTTTGAGAAGCAGATGATGCTGGAACAATAAATTTTGAAAATTTAACTACACTATTAAAAATCTCTAAATCTCCTTCAAGACCTGATTCAGAAGAAACTGTAATAACTGTTGTAAAGTCCCCGAATAATTTTTTAAATTCCCCTAAAACTGTTTGGACTCCTGCAGGATTGTGAGCATAATCTATGAAAATGTTTTTTGAATTTATTTTTGCTACTTTTTCCATTCTGCCTTTAACACCTGTGAAAGTTGCAACTGATTTTAAAATTTTATCAAAAGGTAACTTTAAGAATTCATGAGCAGCTATAATAACTCCAGTAATATTATATACATTGTGAAGTCCATCGATTCCCATTTTTACTGTTAGTTTTTCACTTGGAGTGTATAAATCAAAAGTCCTGTTTGTTAAATCAACATTTGTTGCAACATAATCAAATTGAGGAGTTGTAATTCCACATTGGCAGTAGTAATATCCACAACCGGAAATAATTTCTTTAACGGCAATATCTTCTCCACAAACACATTCTTTAATTCCTAGAGAATCTGGAAGTTCATCAACTCCAAATGTAATAAGTTCTCCTTGATAATTTAATTCTCTTAAAAGTCCAATTATTGTTGGATCATTTCCATTTACTATTAATTTACGATTATTTAATTCAGATATAAATTCTCCTTTTACATTTGCATAATCCATAAAACTTCCCAGGTCATTTAAATGATCTGGAGTAATATTGGTAATCAAACCACCGCACATGTCAGAACTTTTTACTATTCTGCCAACTGTGCCAGGTATTCCGAATGTTCCAACTTCCAAAATTCCCACATCCGCATTTAATCTTGATTGCAAAATCGGGATAAATTCTGCATTACCTTGCATTCCATCTAAATTATGTTCACAAGGAACAATACCATTATCAAAAGCTATTTTTTTAAGCAATGTTGTTGATGTTGTTTTACCATTAGTACCAGTTATTCCAAAAACTGCTTTGTTTGGTTTAAATATTTCAATTATGTCATTTAATTCTAAAATTGGTTTATTTATTCTTTTAAAAATATCAGAATCCTTAGGTAAACTTGCTGGTGGAATAATATAATCTGCCTTATTGAAAAATGCATTTGGTGTTTTACCATAAAAAACATCTATATCATATGCATTTAAAGCATTTGCAAACTTACAATCTTTTTTTTGAGACAAATCGGTTCCAATAACTTTGAAACCTCTTTCACAAAGTATTCTAGCTATTAGATTATTATTTGCTCCACAAACACCAATTACACCAAAAATAGTGTTTTTATCAAAATCAGACTCATTCATATTTCCTACTTCCCTCTTCAAGCCCTTTCATAATTTTATCAACAGTAGTTAGTCTATCATAAGCTATAAGTGGACCCATATGTAAAATAATATCTCCTGGTTTAGAATATTTAAAAGTAAGCTCTGCTGCTTTTTCTATTGTTTCTACAGCAACTTTTATAGCATTCGGATTTTCAATAGCATCCAATATTTCATGTGCTGCTTCAATCTCCACTTCCTGAGTAACCTCATTAAATCCACTAGCTATTATAACATCCACATATTCTCCTACTAGCTTGCCAACTTCGGCTTTATCCCTTTTAGAAAGCGTGTCAAAGTGATCTAAAAATAAAATCACGTTATCGTCTTTAAAATATTCTAATGTAATTTTCATACCATCATATAAAAATGCAGAATCTAGAATTACATCTCTTCCATTATAATCACCAACATATTCCATATGAGCAGGCAGTCCTCTAAATTCTGTTAATGCAGTAATAATATCCTTTTTTTTAATACCATATGTTAAAGCCAAAGCTGATGCTGCAAGTGCATTTTCAAAGAAATAACTCATCATATTAAAAGGGGCTGTGAATTTATTTTCACCATACTCAATAGTTAATGACTCATCTCCAACAATACCTTTAAAGTCAACATCCTTATCTAATGCATAGTAAATAGCATCATTTCTTACTTTTGAAATAATGCTCCTACAAGAATCATTTGAAATAAATGTTTCACTCATCGCCTCTAAAATCAGTTTACGTTGTTGATACTTTTCAAGAGAACCATCAAACTCAGATAAATGATCCTCAGCAATATTAGTTAAAAGACCTATTTTTAAATCCAATTTATTTAAAAGTCCAATAGTTCCATGAGGAAGTTCAAAAATAGCTATATCACAATTTTCTGCTTCACCTTTAACAACACCGTCGATAATAGCCTCACTAACTAAATTATTAACTAAAGAAGAACATGACCAAACTTTAGTATTTACTGAATGTTTTCTCTTGAATTATTCAAAACAACATTAAACAATAAAAAAAGAGGATGAGACACAATTATTTCATGTTTAATAATAACATCAAATAATAAAAAACATTTAAATTTAGAGTTTAAATCTAAAAAATATATAAATTAATATTAAAAATTTAGACAAAAATTTTAATTTCATGTTTGTGTCACACCCTCAAAAAACAAAAAAAAGAAATCCTTCAGAAATAACTTTCTTAAGAAAAAAAAATAAAATTTCATAATCCCAATAAATTAATACCTTCAACTCTTTTAAATTCTTTATCAAAAGTAACTAAATTATAAATATTGAAATTTATTCATAGTTAATATAATACTTGAATCTGTAAAACTTAATTTAGTTTTATTTGAATTACTACCCACATAATTTTCAAATATTTTAAAATTTTCTGAATTATAATTAAATAAAGAATATTCATTTAAAACTTCAAAAGAATCTATTAAATTATAATAAATTTCTTTAGCTGAATAAATATTTAATTTTCTTCCAGCTAATGTTAAAACTTCATTTAAAACATTATTATTGATAAAACAATTTTCCTTTAAAACATACTTTAAATTAACTGCTTTATCATAATTAGAATCTGAATCTAAAACTAAAGCCATAATAAAAGAAGAATCTAAAAAATATTTTTTCATTTATATAAACTCCTTTTTAATTCAACTGAATTAGTTTTTTCATCTAAATGAAAGGCACCTATTAAATTTTCAAAATTTCTTCTTTTTCTAAAATTAATTTCAGGTTTTCCATCTTCTGTTAAATCCCATTCTATAACATACTCTTTATTAATATTACATCTTTTTCTAATTTCTTTAGGTATACTTGTTTGATAATTTCCATATATTTTAGAAGTTGCTAAAACCATATTATTAAACCTCCTATTAAATATAATAATTTATTTATAATTATGTTAATATAAAAGTATCTGTTATTTCAAAAATATAATATTATTTTAACCTTGTAGAAACCCTCTTCTAAAAAATTTTTATGGTTCTGTAAATGTTATATAATACATCTTTGAGTTTTGTTTCTTTATTCTGTAGTTTTGTACTTCTACTAGAATTAACGCCATTAAATTCTTCTTTTTATTACGGAAATTACGCTTTCAACATTCATTCTTCGTGCATAGACATCATGCCAGACGGATTGTAGCGCTATTTAATCTATAATGTCCTGTTGTCGCACCTTTTTTTTAATGGTATTTGGTCGAATGCTCCTACTTCTTCATTTTATGCATTTTTCTTATTTTCGGAAATCATATGCTTTGTCTGCTAGTATGTAATAGGGGGTTTGTATGGTATTAATTGCCTGATTGAAGGTAATGCGAATTGTGTATCATGTTTTGGACTTTTATTTGCTGCGTAATTTTAGGATCATTCGTGTGTCAACATTTGATTGCAATATTGGTTTTTAATGTAAGCTTTTCGTGATTTGCCTCTATATTATGTGCATAATAATTTTATCAGCATAGTCGCTTGTGTGCCCAGTTCCATCCATATGGCAACTAATTTTACATTCTGATGGATGCATAAAAATTAATTAAGTCATTTAAATCTTTTAATTATGGTGTCTGACATTCTTTTACAAAGAATTTTTGAATAGTTGTGAAGTGTGGTAGCTTATTAAGACCTAGGAATTTTCTTATTTTATCCATAAGCTCCAAACATTCAACTATTTCACGATAGGTTGTCTTTAAATAGGTTTTCATTGCTAAAATAGTGAATAATTGTGGCTGATTGTACATAATAGATTGCCTGTAATCACAGGAAATACTTTGGAAAAATCCATTTGGAATAGTTATAGGTTAATTCAACAAAATTTTAACAGCATATTTTTTCATGTTTAGCAATGGAAAATAGTTTTTTCTTCTTGAGGTTCATTTGTTAATTTTAAGTCCAAAATCCAAAAGGTTTAACTGTCTTGAATTCAAATAATAAATATGGAGAATATTTTATTTTTTTCTTCATATTAATATATATTCTCCATTTTAATATATATATATATATATAGTTATTTATCGCATTATTTGGATAATAGTAAATTATATTTCAAGTGTAAAAAAATTAAAGCAATAAAATCGCTTAAAATCAAAATCTAAGCATTTTTGGAAAATTTTTTTGCTAAGTACATATTCAAGTGAAAACTAATAATAAATGAAAAACATGTTAAAATTAAAAATAAAGAATTTATATGACTTATTTAGACAAAACAACTAAATAAATTCGATATTACCATAAATTTTGATATGGTTTCTACAAGGTTGAAATTTTATAATTTTTAGTGTCTATTACTATATAATTAAAAAGTTTCATCAGGAAAACCTTAGGTTTCTATGAATGGTACCTTTCGTGGAACAAAATTTCATCTAATTGGTAATGTTCCCATTCGCGTTTGTTTAACACAATTTCTAATTCTTGCGGGGTTATTAATGGTTTTTTATACATTTGCGAATCATCAATAGCTATTCTTGGACATGCGCTAACAACAAAAGCATCCAAATCAAGATACGGCAGTAGTGCATCAGGTGAGACATTATCGAGAAGTATGATGTATGCTTCCATTTCAGCATCTTCAATTGTTTTTTTAATTTCTCTAGCAAGCATCATTCTATATTGTCCTTCTTTAGAAGACACTATTACGCCCCATTTTTTTGCACTTCGTGCTTTCGTAATTCTTGCAAAACGTATTCTTAAGATTCTATCTGCAAACTCATCCATGCTTCTAATTTCTGAGTTATATGGGTCAAGTGCTATTACTGGAACATTTAAGAATAACTTAATCCCGAGAGGGTGGAAATTTCCGCTGCCAATAAATAAAATAGCATCAACTTCAAGGTATTTAATCGATGAGAAGTTACAACCAAGCACCTGTCCTTTTCTTGTTGAGGGAGATGAGCCTAAAATCACTTCTTTGCCATTGTCTTCTAAAAAATCCTTAGTTTCATTTAAGAGATGCAGGTGTTGGGTCGTTGTCACCAAACCTATTCTTGATACATTTTTCAGGTTTTCTAAACATTTTTTAAGATCTTTTTTAATATCGATTTTAGAATATGCTTCAATAAATAATGTCGGGACTTCATATTTCAATGGCAAAGGAGTATGGCCGTAGTGTACAATTAAATCTACCGAACCCTTCATTTTCCAGTCGCTAACATCACAAGCTCCAAAGCAGGGGTCTCCTGAGATAATGACAATAGTATCCGTTTCATTTTCAATCGCTTTAGCTATTTTTGTTGATTGTACTTTCAAACCTTCTGGAAATTGAAGTCCTACAGTTTTGGCATCAAGGGATTTGATTTTACGGATTGCCCGATCTAAATCCATATCGTACATTGACATATTAATCATCAATCGTTTTTTCAATAACTACTTTCCCATCAGTAATGTCTAGTTTTATAATTGATAATACATCGACCCCTGTTGCGGCTTCAACAATTTCCTTACCCTTTCCTTTTTCAATAACCGCCACGGTTGATTTAATGTCCAAACCTAAGTCTTTTAGGGTTTTAATTAACGCAATTAAAGTTCCGCCAGTACTTACCACATCGTCAATAAGCAAAATTTTTTCTCCAGCATGCAAATCGTTTATGTAAAGGTTTGATGAACCATAACCTGTTTTCTGATATACCTGTGTTTCTCCTTCAAGACCATATTGTCTTTTACGAACTACAACAAATGGAACATCAGTTGCAAGGGACAAGGCAGCTGCAAGATGTATTCCCATCGCTTCAACAGCAACAATTTTATCAACATCCAAATCTGCATATTTGTGCACTGCTAATGATAACTCTCTTAACATTTTAGGGTTCATTGCAGGAACTCCGTCACTTATAGGATTTACAAAGTAATTATATTCGCCTTTTTTCACAATTGGCGAATTCTCTAAAGATTTTTTTACTTCTTCTAACATAATACTCACACGAAAATTATTAAAACTTATAATAAATATAAATATATCTTAATATAATAATTAAGTTTTCTTATAAGAAGTGATTAATATGCTTGGAAATTTAAGTGAAAATCTTACTAATACTATGAAAAAATTAGTAGGAATGTCTGTCATTGATAAAAAGACAATTAAAGAAATTGTAAAGGACATACAACGTGCTTTAATTCAATCTGACGTTAATATTAAATTAGTTTTAGATTTATCAAAAAAAATAGAATCAAGAGCTCTTGAAGAAGAACCTCCAAAAGGCATAACTCCAAGGGAATATGTCATAACAATTATTTATGAAGAGATGGTGAACCTTTTAGGCAGCGAAGCGGCAGACCTTGACATCAACGATAGGCCGTATAAAATACTATTTTTAGGTTTGCAAGGTTCAGGTAAAACCACTACAATAGGTAAGCTATGTAGGTATTTGCAAAAGAAGGGTTTCAACCCTGCGGTTGTATGTACCGACACATGGAGACCAGCCGCTTATGTTCAGTTAAAGCAATTAACTGAAGAGATGGATGTGCCATTGTACGGAGACCCTGACAATAAAGATGCCCTTGATTTGGCTCAAAAGGGTTTAAAAGAATTTAAGAATAGAAAAGTAATTATTTTCGATACTGCAGGAAGGCATAAGGAAGAATCAGATTTGATTGCTGAAATGGATAAATTGGACAAAATTATCAGTCCTAATGAAGCTATTCTTGTCATTGATGGGACAATCGGCCAACAAGCCGGCGAACAAGCAAGGGCATTCTCACAAGCAACTGATATTGGATCAATCATTATTACAAAATTAGACGGTTCTGCAAAAGGGGGAGGAGCAATGTCTGCTGTAGCTGAAACCGGCGCTCCAATTAAATTCATTGGAACTGGGGAGAGAATCGATGACTTTGAGCAATTTGATCCTGAAAGATTTATTTCTAGACTGCTTGGTATGGGAGATATCCGCTCTCTTATAGAAAAGGCAGAAGAAAATATAGATGAGGATGTTGCGGAAAAAACCATGAATAACATATTGACAGGCAAATTCACATTGATGGATATGAAAAACCAGTTTGACATGATGAACAGCATGGGTCCAATGCAGCAGGTATTAAACATGATTCCAGGTATGGGTAATAAAATATCTAAGGAAACTTCTAAAATGACTGAAGATAAAATCGAAGGTTATAAGGTCATGATGTCATCAATGACTGAAGAAGAAATGCTAAATCCAAAATTAATTAAGCAGTCACGTATTCAAAGAATCGCACGTGGCGCGGGTGTCGATGAAGATGAAGTTAAAGAACTGCTTAAATATTTTAACAATACCAAAAAGACAATGAAAGGACTCGGAAAACGTGGCGGCCGTATTAGAGGCGGAAATATGAACCGTATGTTGGGACATTTCATGAATAGATAATATGAAATTGGCTGAAGATATTTTAAAGGAAACTGATGGAAAAATCTGCAAACATTGTCTTGGGCGTAAATTATCTAAAACGATTGAAGGCACTAACAATATCGAAAGGGCAGATAAGGCATGCAGTGAATTAGGTATTAATTTGGATAATGTTGATTGTGTTGTCTGCGATAACTTATTTGATAAACTGGATGATGATTTATACAAAAAGATCGATGATAAAGTCAATCAGCTAGAAATTGAATTCGATACATTTCTTGTGGGATGTCAAATCGATAAGGACATTCAAAAACGTGATGAAGAATTGTCTGAAAAGTTCAACTTAGGTGTTGAAACTGTTAAAAAAGAAGTTAACAGATTAATAGGTCTTGGGATTTGGCAGAGATATGACAGGGAAGCAGAATTCGAAAGACAGGATATTGTTTTCAATGTTGATTTAAAAAACGAACCTAAGGTAAGAATTCAGATCAATCCATTATATATTGAAGGAAAATACAATAAATATAAACGCGGAATACCTCAAACTAAATGGCCATGCACCAAATGCAAAGGCAGAGGTTGTGAGGAGTGTTATGGCACTGGCAAACAATATTCCGAATCAGTTGAAGAGTTAATTTCCGAGCACTTTTTAAAATTAACCAAAGGAAGGGAAGCCAAGTTCCACGGAGCTGGAAGGGAAGACATTGATGTATTGATGTTAGGTTCTGGAAGACCTTTTGTACTTGAAATAAAGGAACCGAAAATTAGAAATCTTGATTTAAGTAAACTGGAAACTGAAATCAACAGGATTAATGAGAATAAAACCGCCTATCATAATTTAAAATTATGTGAAAGGCCAAGAAAAGCTGAAATAAAACAATCTTCTCCGGATACTTATAAAGTTTATCAGGCCATTGTTGAATGTGACGAGGCATTTGATGCGGATAAATTAGATGATTTGACAAAACTGAATGAAATTCACCAACAAACACCAATAAGGGTACTTAGAAGACGCACGGATATGGTGAGAGTAAAACACGTGCTTGACCTGTCATATGAAATAATCAATGACAAGACATTTAACATGAGGATAAAAACTGAAGGTGGACTATACATTAAAGAATTAATTTCTGGAGATGGGGGAAGAAGCAACCCCAATGTCTCTGAAATTTTAGGCGTTAATGCAGCATGTGCACAATTGGATGTAATTGAAGTAAGCGAGAAATGATATTATGGGAGATGAATTTACACATTTAACGGAAAACGGAATACACATGGTTGAAGTTGGAGCTAAACCAGATCAAAAAAGACGAGCAGTAGCTAGTGGAAGCATATTATTAGATAAAAATACTGTTGATTTGATTCAAAATGAGGAAATTAAAAAAGGAAACGTTTTGACCACTGCTCAAGTTGCCGGAATTCAGGCCGTTAAGAATACCTCTTCAATGATACCTCTCTGCCATCCTTTGGCATTGACCGGAATTGAACTTGATTTTGAAGTTAAGGAAGATGAAATCGTTGCAATATGTGCTGTTAATACTTTAGGCAAAACCGGTGTTGAAATGGAAGCAATCACCGGCGTTAGTGTTGCACTTTTAACTGTATGGGACATGGTTAAAGCTGTTGAAAAAGATGAGTTCGGCCAATATCCCGATACAAGAATTAGCGATATTAGAGTTATCAAAAAAGAGAAAATTTAAACTTTATATATGATGAAGAAAATAAGTATACTACAGTTATTTTTATAAATTAATTTGATGGGAGATTACTATGGGTAAAAAAGATAATAAAATTTCTATGCCTCAAACCGGTGCAGGTTTAGTTAGATATTTTGATGAAGAAAGTTTGGGTCCAAAACTTTCACCTGAACACATTGTTGTCGCTACTATTATCGTAGCAATATTATGTTTTGTTTTAAGGTATTCTGCTTAAGAATATTTTACAAACAACCTTTTACTACTTTTTTTTATATGTTGATACTATGTTGACCAAAAGAATCATTCCTTGTTTAGACTGTGATTTGCAGGTTCCGGAAGGTCGTGTTGTTAAGGGAGTTGAGTTTAAAGAAATTAAATATGCCGGAAATCCCGTTGACCTTGCAACTCGTTATTATGAAGAAGGAGCAGATGAAGTTGTGGTTTTAGATATTACAGCATCTCACGAACGCCGAGCAACAATGGCTGATGTTATTGATAGACTAACAGAAAATGTATTCATGCCGATTTGTGTAGGTGGAGGAATAAGAAAAGTCGACGATTACATTAACATGCTTAAAGCAGGGGCAGACAAATGCTCAACAAACACTGCAGCCATTAAAAATCCTGAATTATTGACCGAAGCTTCTAAAGTTGTTGGCTCACAAGCTGTTGTCATTGGAATTGATGCGAAAAGAAGATATGTGAATCATCCTGATGAGGCTAAGGATAAAACAGTTATTGAAACTGACAAAGGATATTGTTGGTTTGATACAAGTATCTATGGTGGACGTGAGTTTACAGGCATTGATGCAATCCAATGGGCAATTGAATGTCAGGAACATGGAGCTGGAGAAATATTGTTAACCAGTATGGATGGAGACGGAACTCAAAACGGTTATGATATTGAGTTGAATAAAAGCATTAATGATGCAGTTGACATTCCGGTAATAGCTAGTGGCGGTGTTGGAGAACCAAAACATATTTTGGAAGTTTTTGAAAAAACTGATGTTTCAGCAGCTCTTGCAGCAAGCATTTTCCATTTTAACCAATATTCAATTGGGGAAGTTAAAGATTACCTGCAAAAAAATAATGTTCCGGTCCGTTTATGATAATTAAAGCTCCAATTGACTTGGATTTAACAATCAATTCAGGCCAAACCTCACAACCTCCTTGGATGAAAGTCGATGGCGAATATGGAAATGTGGTTTTAATTGATGGTGAACCGGCCATTTTCAAAGTTAAACAATCTGGAGATTATCTGGATTTTAATTTAGAGAATAAAAAAGCCGTTTCTAAATTGAATTATATTTTTGACTTAGATTTTAATTTAAATAAATTCTACAAGTATCTAAACAGTCATGAAGAACTTAAAGGAATGTCTGAGTTCTGCCGAGGTTTAAGACTATTTTTAGCACCTGATCCTTTCGAATGCATTATATCCTCAATTTGTTCAGCTAATAATTCTATTAAAAGATGGACCAAATCGGTTTCTCAAATAAAAGAAAATTGGGGAAATAAGTACGGCAATTACTACTATACATTTCCTCAAAGCAATGTCCTTTCAAATGCATTTTTGGATGATGGAGAAGAATTTAATCTGTCATGTATTTCAGATATTTCAAAGTGCTGCACCAATCTTAAGAATTGTGGCGTGGGATATAGAGCAGCATACATGAGAAAGGCAAGCGAGTTATTTGCACTTGAAATGGACCTTTCGCAAATATTTACAATGAGTTATGATGAAGCATTTCAGACAATGCTTGAAGTTCCGGGAGTCGGTCCAAAAGTGGCGGATTGCATATTGCTTTATGGGTTTAATTTTAAAGAAGCTTTTCCAAGTGATGTATGGATAAAACGTATTGTGTCTTACTTGTATTTCGATGGTAAAGACATAAGGGTTTCAAAAGTTCGCGAATTTGGAATGGAAGAGTTTGGTAAAAATGCAGGTTATGTCCAATTGTACATGTTTCACTATGCAAGAAGGTCGGGTTTAATTGGCAAATTAAAATAAAGTGTTTATATTGCATTATGGCATTAAGCTATATTTGACGGAAAATAAAAATTTACTTCTTATTGGTATCAGCTTTTGATGGCCGGGAGAGGGGAAAGTCATTAGGAATTTACATTGCCGTGATATATTGTATCTCGGGCAACAGATTCAGATGGCATGATTAAATCAATGTTTGTTTAATCGATTCTGCACCTGTCCTGTAATCAAATTGATGATATTAAAATAAGTGGTTAATGGGTAGCCGTTTCGTTTAAAAAGAAGTGGGGGAAAGATAATAATTATCTTTCTTCGATGGTTACTTTGTTCATTACATCTCCTTGGCGGATTGCATTAACAACATCTTGGCCTTTAATAACTTGACCGAATACGGTGTGAACGCCGTCTAAATGTGGCTGTGGGCTGTGAGTAATGAAAAATTGGCTTCCACCTGTGTCTTTACCTGCATGCGCCATAGACAATGCACCAGTTCCGTGTCTGTGTGGGTTTCCTTCAGTTTCACATTTGATGGTGTATCCAGGTCCGCCAGTACCGTTGCCGTTAGGACAACCTCCTTGAATTACAAAGTCGGGAATAACTCTGTGGAAGGTTAAACCATCGTAAAATCCTTTATTGATTAATTTTTCAAAGTTGTCTACAGTTCCAGGCGCTTCATTTGGGAACAATTCGAGAACGATGTCTCCTTTATCAGTTTTAATAGTTGCGACTTTCATTTTATCACCTACTTTTTATATGGTAGACTCTATTAATTAAAGTTAATGGGTAATCTGCCCAGATGATGTAATATTATTTTTACATATTAATCGGGATTATACTGATTATATATTTGATGTATTAGATTTGGTCGTTAGTCTTCGTTCTTATTTAAAATTCTCATTTCAATTTTTTATTTTGATTTTAATTATTTCTTTAATTTTTAATGATTAAATATTACTAATTTTTTTATTCGTTGTTTTTTAAAAGAATTGTGAAGTTCAATATATATTTAAGCTATTTTCAGTTTTATTTTAGTAATAATTAAGTATATTTAAATCATTGTAATATCTATCTGTTTTATCTAAAATAACTTAATAATTGTTATTTTTTAATATAAATTATCCTAAAACAATATATTTATATATAATTAATTTTAAAAAGTTTAATTGGTCTAAGATATAATATCGGTTAATTGTTATAATTATTTGTTTTCTTTTTCAAATATTTTTAGCACATATCCTAGATCGAAATAAAACTAAAGAGGTAATTTAAAATGTTCAAATTTGATAAAGAACAGACAGTTTTTGACTTTGCAGGTGTAAAGATGGGCGGTCAACCAGGAGAATATCCTACTGTTCTATGTGGCACAATCTTTTATGGCGGACACAACATAATCAATAATGAATTAACTGGAGATTTCGATCATGAAAGAGCTGAAAAGTTAATAAATGACATGGTTAACATGTCAGATGTAACTGGAAATCCATGTATTGCACAAGTTTTTGGTCAGACTGAAGAAGCTATTGTAAAATACTTGGAATTTATTGGAGAAATAGGCGATATGCCTTTTTTAATAGACTCAACATCTGGGGATGCTAGAGTAGCAGGAGCCCAATATGCTGACGAAGTGGGCCTGACTGATAGGGCAATATACAATTCTATTAACATGTCCGCTGATAAATCTGAAATGGAAGCACTTAAAAATACAGATATAGACGCTTCAATTATTTTAGGATTCAATCCAATGAATTCCACTGTACAAGGTAAAATTGCCATGTGGGAAGATGGTGATGACGGAGCTTATGAAAAAGGTTTGCTTGAAGTTGCTGAAGAGTGTGGAATTACAAAATTCATGATGGATACTGCGGTTACTCCATTAGGTCAAGGAGCAGGTGTTGCAGGAAGGGCTTCATTTGCGGAAAAAGCTAAATGGGGATATCCGGTGGGTTCAGGTATTCATAATATTCCATCAGCATGGGATTGGTTAAGGGATTATAAAAATGAATCAGGCAACAAAACAGCATTTACTGTATGTGATATTGGAGCAAATATTTTGCAAGTCATGTGCTGTGGCGACTTTGTATTGTTTGGACCGATAGATAATTCAACAATCTGCTTCCCGGCTATTGCCCAAACAGACATGTTCATCGCTGAAGCTGCTAAAGATTTAGGAACCGAATCAATCGAAACACATGCTATAAATAACTTATTGTAAACTTTGATTCAATAATTAACTTTTCGAGTTGAATTTAATTCCTCTTTTGAAAATTAAAATTTAAACATTGAAAACCTAGATAAAGCACTAAATTTTTATTTAGTGCTTTTAATGTTATTTTTGAAATTATTTCATGATAAATCTAATATATTATGGAAAATATAATAGATTGTAGGAGGATATAATGAACACTCAAGATTTAATAAAAATTGAAGACGATTATTTTATTAACACTTTCACAAGACAACCAATCGTATTGGATCACGGGGAAGGTGTTAAAGTAACGGATATTGATGGAAAAGAGTATTTGGACATGTTTGCAGGTATTGCAGTTAACACTTTAGGCCACAATCATCCGGCATTAGTGGAAGCAATACAAGCTCAGGCAGAAAAACTCATACATATATCAAGTATCTATTATAATGAACCTGCACTAATTTACGCTAAAAAACTGATTGACAGAACAAACTTCGACAGAATATTTTACGCAAACAGCGGTGCTGAAGCAAATGAAGGAGCTATTAAATTAGCCGTAAAATACACAGGCAAAAGCGAAATAATCTCAACTGTTGACTCTTTCCATGGAAGAACAATAATGACCCTTGCAGCAACCGGGCATGAAGAGTATCATGAGCCATTTAAGGCAGTAATGCCACAGGGTTTCATCAATGTCGAATACAATAATCTCGATGCCATTGAAGAAGCAATAACTGAAAATACTGCAGCTATCATTGTTGAACCTGTACAGGGTGAGGGTGGAGTAAATGTTCCGGATATAGGATATTTAAAAGGAATTGAGAAAATCTGTAAAGAAAATGATATTGTATTCATTGTCGATGAAGTACAAACCGGATTTGGAAGATGCGGAACATTATTTGCCCATGAATTATTTGGGGTCAGACCGGATATAATGACAATGGCTAAAGGAATAGGTGGAGGAGTTCCGATGGGCGGAATCCTTGCAACCGAAAAAGTAGCTGGAGGATTTGCACCGGGCGATCACGGAACTACTTTTGGAGGCGGTCCACTTGTATGTGCGGCGGCAAATGCTATTCTGGATACTTTTGATGAGGAAAATATTCTTGATAATGTTAATGAAGTTGGGGAATACTTCTTATCTGAACTGAAAAAATTGGATAAGGAAATCATTGCCGATGTGCGTGGTTTGGGATTGATGGCAGGTGTAGAATTAACCAAACCTGGAGCTGAATATGTCGATAAACTCCGTGAAGCAGGATTTTTAATTAACTGCACTGCTGGAAATGTTTTAAGATTTTTACCGCCATTGATAATTACAAAAGAAGAAATAGATGCATTTGTTAAGGCTTTAGATGAAATACTCTAAAGTTCACTTTTTAAATTATTTTCCAGTATTAAATTTCACTATATTCAAAGCGTTCTGTTTTTAATCCAATAAACTTATGATTTAATTTAGAGAACATATTGTCTTGTACTAGATCAATTAGACTTATCATTAATTAAAAATGAATATGGTATGCTATTTTTACCGCTGACCACATTTTCATTGATGATTGATTTATATCATCCAATTCATTTTTTCCAATACTTCTCTAAAACAGTCTGACAATTCCAAAGTCTTAATCTCATCAATTGAAGCGTATTTTGCATCAGTATGCTCTTCACTTATTTTTAGCTCACCTTCAACATCATCCAAATACATTATCATCTGCACGGTTCTTTTGTATGGATAGTCATGCTGTATGGCTATTGCAAGATCACCTACCTTGCAATCTAGGTTTGTTTCTTCTTTAATCTCACGAATAAGTGCATCATCAAAAAATTCTCCATTTTCCACTTTGCCTCCAGGCAATTCCCAAGTATCTGGAGCGGTTCTATTATTTGGATGTCTTTTTACAACTAAAATTTCGCCATCGCTATTTTTTATTATTCCCCGCATTGTTAGGCCATAATCTCTTTTCATATTAATTAATTTAAATGTGTTTTTTATACATTTTTTCATTTCATTGGCAAATCCTGGGACTGTCAATTTGTTAGGACTTTTGATAACATCTTGTGTTTATTTTTTCAAAGTCTTTTTTCCAGCCTTCTTTTAATTTTTTACTTCTTAATTTTTCGTTAAATTTATATATTGGTTATGGTTTAGTTTTTTTTTAGTTTTTATATTTTTTTTATTTTTCATGAAATTATTTCGTTATATTATCGTTTAATTTTGATATATATTAACAATAATTTTTAAAATTAATTATTTATGATTATAAACTTTTTATAGTTTATTTTAAGTGTAATTAACTATTTATAGTATGGAAAACAAATAATTATATATGTACAGCAAAATTAAATGCCTTCCATATCTTAAATTGGTTGGCGAAGCTTATATATTTATCGGTGCATTTAAGGATCCAGTTCGAAATGGATTTTTGGTTGAAAAAGATTTTGATGAAAAAATTTATCCTCAATTAATTTTGCCTATTGGTGCTATTCTCGACGATGATTACTTTGTTAATAGTCAGGGTATTGTTGAAGAACGTGAACCTTATTGTAAACATTGTGGTGCTAAAAAATTTTCTAGAAAAGGATATAATTGGAGATTACTTTATTTGGATGATGGAACTCCTGTTAGAATTAAAGTTAAGCGATATAAATGTAAAAAATGTAAAAAGAAGTTCCAAGTTGAATTCACTGAATACTGGGGAAAATTCTGCAATTATTCCAATAAAATGAAAAACAAAGCAAAAAAACTCCTACAACACGGATGGAAATCACTAAGAAACATTGGAAATGATTTTAAAACGTTATTGAACTTTAGTATTTCACATGAGTCAGTTAAAAAAGCTTTAAAAACTGATGACGGACTGTACTGGTTAAACGAAGAACTAAAACTCTCAGGATATTATGGATATGATGCCCAATGGGTCAGAAATGAAGGAAAATGAATATACAGACTAGATATATTTGATATAATCAATAATATACCCTAGCATACCTAATATCCAAAAAAGAAACATCAAAAATAATTCACGATTTCATTGACATATCAATCCCTTTAAAACACCGCAAAGCAATAATAACTGACTTAAAAGAAGACTATGAACAAATAATGATAAAATTAGGCTTTGCACACCAACAATGCACATTCCACCTAATAAAAAAACATGACAACCAACTTAAAACCAAAAATAAACGAAGAACTCGATAAATACGAAACAGAATTACGAAAAAAACAACACAAAAATCTCAGAAAACAAAATCAAAAAAATGAGAAAAAAGAAAAAAGAAGAAATATCTGATAAAATAAAAATATATGTTGGATTATTTTACGAATTATTCCACCAACAATCACTCGAAAAAGCAATAAGTTACATAAAACTATTAAAATATGAATTAAAGAATTTTCCAAAGATGATGCAAGACTACTTAAATAAAAATTTCTTCCCAGTTTACAGAAAATATCTAATATTCCTTGAAAAAGACCATATTGGAAAATTAGATAGTACAAACAACAAAATAGAAAATTACTTCGGAAATACATTAGATAAACACACAAAAAGAATCTATAGAACTCCTGAAGGAATATTTGACTATATCATGACAAGAAAAGATGGGTGGATAGAAAATCAAAAAAAAGTCCTAACCAATTGACAGTCCCCAAATCCTATTCCTTCACTACTTTTAAATAGATTAAGGCAAATAAGTAATGTTATAATGTAACTTTTTAAGGAGTTTAGATTATGAATTTAAATATTAAAACAAACGATAAAAACCACTTGGATATTGGTGGTGCAGATGCAGTAGATATTGCAGAAGAATTCGGAACTCCAACTTTTGTAATTGATGAGAGCAGAATAAGGGACAATTATAATAGGTTTTATTCTGCTTTTTCAAAATATTATCCTGATTTTAAAGTATTTTATGCATGTAAAGCTAATACCAACCTTGCAGTAATGAAAATATTGGAAAGTGAAGGCTGCTGTATCGATGCTGTTTCACCTGGAGAAGTTCACATCTCAAAAATGCTCGGATTTTCAGGGGAAAGAATCTTGTTTACAGGCAACAACATTACCAATGATGAATTAAAATTCGTACATGATGAAGGTGCAGTTTTAAACATCGACTCAGTATCCGCACTTAAGAGATTGGCTGGTGTGGTGGATCCTGAAGGATTAAAGATATCCTTTAGGGTAAATCCTATGGTTGGTGCAGGACATCATGACCACTGCATTACAGGAGGGGTAATGAGTAAATTCGGCATCATGGATTCAGAAGCTGTTGAAGTATATGAAATGGCAAAGGAATTAGGTTTCAACCCAATAGGTATGCACTCCCACATCGGGTCAGGTATTTTAGATCCGGAGCCATTTAAATTAGCTATCGAATCTACAATGGATATTGCAGGAAAAGTGCACCAGGAAGCCGGAATTGACTTTGAATTTGTTGATTTTGGTGGGGGTGTAGGGGTTCCATACAGTCCCGAAGAGAATGTCGTAGATTTAGGCAGGTTTGCGGAAGTTAACATTGCCCTGTTTAAGGAAAAGTTAGAACAATATGATATGGGTTCTCCTACAATGTACCTTGAGCCTGGAAGATTCCTGGTAGCTGATGCTGGTGTATTGCTTGTAACTGTTAACAGTATAAAACAAAGCTATCGTAAATTTATCGGAGTGGATGCAGGTTTCCATACCCTTTTAAGGCCGGCAATGTATGAGTCATATCATCATATTGTTGATGCAAGCCGTATGGATGCAGAAAACACTCAGGAAGTAGATATTGCAGGTAACGTATGTGAATCCGGAGACTTATTCGCACGTGACAGACCAATGCCTGATGTATGTGAAGGAGACGTTTTAGGTATCTTAAACGCTGGAGCATATGGATTTACAATGTCATCCAATTATAATTCACGCCCACTTGCTTCTGAAATTTTAGTGACAGATGGAAAATGCAGGGTTGTACGTGAAAGACAAGAATTTGAAGATTTATATGCTAAACAAAGTATTCCGCCACACTTAAAATAGGCTGATAATATGGTAGACTTAAAAGGATTAAGATTTTCAAAGATGCATGGAATAGGCAATGACTTTCCAATCATAAATGAATTTGATGGGGAAGTTATTCCTGAAGCTGATAAGTCAGAAGCATGCAGAATCTTATGTCACAGAAACTTTGGAGTAGGTGGGGATGGAGTATTGTTTGTAGAACCGTCTGAAGTTGCTGATATTGGATATAGAATGTTCAATCCTGACGGAAGCGAAGCTGAAATGTGTGGAAACGGTATAAGATGCTTTGGAGATTTTGTATATCGGAAAGGTATTTTAAAACAAGAAAAAATGACTGTTGAGACAAGAGCGGGAATTAAAACTATTGAAATAACCTTAGAAAATGATGAGCCGGTATTATTTAAAGTGGATATGGGGTTATCCACATTTAAAACTTCAGAAATTCCGATGAATGCTGATGAGGATGAGTTTTTAAATGGGGAATTGGGGGTATTGGATACGAAATTCAACTTAACTGCCGTTAGTGTTGGAAATCCTCATGCAATCATCTTTGTTGATGATGTGGATGAAATTGACATTAAAAAGTATGGTCCTGCCATTGAAGCACATGAAGCATTTCCTGAAAAGATCAATGTGCACTTTGTGGAAGTTATCTCTGGAAACGAAGCTAAGATGAGTACTTGGGAACGTGGTGCTGGTGTTACGCTTGCCTGCGGTACTGGTGCAACTTCAACTGCAATTTCTGGTTTTAAACTGGGATTATTCGGCGATGAAATATTGCTCCATTTACCTGGAGGGGACTTAAAATTTAATATTTATGAAAAAGAAGGTGCTCTTGGAGCTTTCATGGAAGGTCCGGCAGAGCTTGTTTTCGAGGGAGAATTATAAAATTCCCTCATGATTTTTTAAAATTATTTTTCAGGATAAAAAGTATAAGAATTGCTTTATTTAAACTTTATAGGCATTAATCAATGTGATGTCTTCAAAAAAGAAATGTTCAGAGGCTTTTATTTCTGCCATGAATCCTAATTCATCTAGTTTGGCTAATGTTTCTTCATTGCCTGAAAGTGAAGACTGTATCATCTGGACAATTCCACCATCATTTAAATGACTTTTCAATTCATTTAAGAATAAAGCAATAACTTTCCTACCATTTAATCCACCATCGAATGCATAATTTAATGTGTCATCTATAACTTCCCCTTCTTCAGTTGGAAGATATGGAGTATTAAATAAAATTACATCAAACTTTCTATTTTCAAGAGGTTCAAACAGATTTCCAAATAAAATTTCTATATTTTCAATATTATTGGCCTGGAAGTTTTTCCTTGCAAGTTCACAAGCATCAAAATTAACATCGGTAACTGTAATGTTGTCAGTCAATCTTGAAGCATACATTGCAACAATACCAGAACCTGTTCCAATTTCCAAAACGCTCATTCCATATTCAATTTCTAAATTATCAGCTAATAAATAACTGTCTTCAGCTGGAACATATACATTATCATCGGTATTGATAATAAACTCTGGCATAATATCTACTCATTAAAAACCGGGTTTAATTTCTTTGAAACATACAAAATCTCTTCGGGAGTTAACACAATAACCCTTTTTGAGAGATATTCATTTATTTCATCATCTTCAATTGCATTTAATCTTTTTTTGAGAACTTTTTTATCAATATTGCCAATAATGTGCCTTGAATCAATTAAAGCATTTCTAATTTTTTTATTTCTGTGCTGGAATAAAGCTTTTGTAAATTTAGAATAAATCTCAAAGTCTTCTCTAGATATCCTATTTTCTTTAGGCTTTAGCCTAACAACCATTGAGTCAATTTTCGGTTTTGGAATAAAACTCTCTGAACTTACATCTGTCAGTTTTTCAACATCACATTTAAAATAAAGCATAGCTGAAAGCCTTGAATAATTTTTAGTTCCAACATCACCTGCCATTCGCTGCCCAAATTCTTTTTGATACATTAAAATAGCTAAATCAAAATCGTAATCCAGAAATTTAAAAGTAATCGGTGATGAAATTTGATAAGGTAGGTTAGAGACGATTTTATTAAAATAGTGAAAATCTATATTTAATGCATCATCGTTAATTAATTCTACATTATCTATTTTTTCTTTTTTAAGCCTTTGAATTAGTATTCCACAAATTCTAGGGTCTTGTTCAATGGCCATTACTTTTCCAGCTTTTTTGGCAAGGTCAATGGTTAGTGTTCCAATTCCTGACCCTATTTCTAATATAACATCATCTTTTGTTATATTTCCAAAGTTAACAATTTGATCTCTTTTATTCTTGTCGATTAAATAATTTTGACCAAGACTTTTATTTAACTTTATCCCATTCTGATTTAAGATATCTTTAGTTGTTTTAGATAATGATTGGGAATTTTCACTAATCAATTTATCACTTATTTTGTTCTTGAAAATCTAGGACATTGTGTAAATATGCAATATTTGTTTTTTCCTCTTTTTGGTATTGTTGTATCTAATTCTTGTTTAACTCTATTGACAATCATTCCTGCAGGATCGGCCAATGTCGGAAGTCTTTCAGCGATGTCTTTAAAACTTTCAAAAGGTTTTTCTTCTCTGGCTTTAATAATGTCCCACATGTATTTTTCACCAATTCCCGGAATTAATTCAAGTGAATGAAGTCTTGTACTTACGGAATCTGCCGTGTTAAAGAACTCAACATATTTCTCTTCATTAGCTTCAACAATGTCACGAATAGCATAATCCAATTCGATTCTGCTTGTTGCAGTTAAATTTTCGAAATCTAATTTTCCAAGAACCTTGTATATTTTCTCTCTTTTATCTCTTCCAATATACACGGTTTCTTGCATTTCTAAATCAACACCATTTTTAGGAGATAATTCAAGTAAAGTGAATCTTTCTGTACCAATAGCTTGAGCAATAGGCTTTCCACCAAATTTGGACATATCGGATTTAATATATCCTCGACTTAGGTAATCAAGCACAACAGCATTTTCTTCTTTTTTAACTGTTGGAGTCTTTCCATTTTTATTTTTATTATTCATATTATCACTCACTATTGTTTTTATTATATAACTAAATTAGCTATAACATTAACTTATTCTATAAGTTTAATCTTTAACTATAATAAAGATATCTAAAAAAAGTTGCTTTTTAAGTTAAAATTTAAAAATAAATAAAAAGAGGGAATAGTAAAAATACTATTCGACATATTCATATTGTTCAAGCATCTCAAGGATTTTTTCCATGTCCTCTTTGCTTGTTTTGGTTGCTTCTTTAGCAAAGATTAATCTCATATCTGCTAAATCTTCTGGAACCATATCAACAATATGAGCAGCGACTTTATCTCTTAATCCAAATTCCTCTTGGAGTTTTTTTAAGATTTCATCTGCATCATCAGCAGAATATCTTTTAAACCTTGAAAGATGGTTTAATGTAAGATTTTGTTCGTAATTTAATTCATTATCTTCAGCAAAATCTTCAAGTACTTTTTTAACTTTGGAACTTGGTATGGGTTCGCTTTTGATAATTTCTTTTCCAATCATAGAAATCAGTTTTGTAATTTTAAGTGGTCAGGTCGTACTATTAACTCTTTTGCTTTATTTCCATCTTTTAAAGCGACGAGGTATGCTTTTCCTTTTTGACCCACGATTGCACCGGTTTTTCCATGGAATCTAGGAGCAGGCTGTCCTTTTTGGATGGATGGGTTAATAGTAATGTGAACTATATCTCCTTCTTTAAATCTTTGGAGTCTGTTAGTAATTGGGTTAGTTCTACCAGGTCTTTGTACTTTGGTCATTTTTTTTCTTGATCTACTTTTTAATCCTCTTGATCTTTGCATTATATTACCTCGAATCTGTTAAGTCTGGGTATGAATCTATGTTATCAGCGATCTAGTATTAAATTAGCCCATAAATACTAGTAACATAGAATGTGAAAATAACTATTATCATCAGTGATATGATAATATTACAATTTTAGTTTAATGTTATTAATATACTTTTAGTTTTGATGGTTGTGGGCTCTTTCAAAAACTTAGGTGATTGCACTTTAAAGAAATTCTTACATTATAGTTGGAAGTATTTTTAAAAACAGATTAATATGGTGTTGTTAAGATGGTGTGAAAAGAAGATAACTTCAGTTATCTTCAAATCTTCTTCTATCCATTAGTTCCTGCCGTTTACCTGGGTTCCATCCTCCGGATGCAGATTTTGCACGTCCGACTTGTTGCACGTAACCGGTAATTCTGTCATACCATTCTACATCTTCTTTTTCACCACAGGTAGGACAAGCATTGTTAAGTCCTTTCATTAAAGTTTTACAATTTAAACAGAAGCTCAATGCTGAACTGTAAGCCCAGAATCCGATATCTGATTTTCTTGCGATTTTATTAGTTAAACTCATTAATGAATCTGGATCGGAGTAAGATTCTCCCATGAATGCATGGAATATGTGTCCGCCAGGAGTTAATCTGTGGTATTGTTCTTCAATTTTGATTTTTTCAACTAATGACAATCCAGTATCTACAGGTACATGTGAGGAGTTTGTGTAGTAGTTAGCGTTTCCATCACCTTGCACGATAGCCTGATCGGCATATTGTTTTTTATCAAGTGTTGCAAATCTGTAAGCGGTAGATTCGGCAGGGGTTTGTAAAACAGTCCATCTGAGTCCGGTTTCTTCCTGTAATTTTTTAGCTCTGTCATTAACATATTCGAGACATTTTACACCGAATTTATTAGAGTCAGGGTTTTCAATTCCTTCACCGAACAAGCTCAATAACATTTCGTTAAGTCCAACAAAACCGAAGGATAAGGTTGAGTTTTGGATTCTGTAGTATGAATCTTCACCTACTTGTTGTTTTAAAAACGGTAAAATGTGGAAATCATTTAAACATTTTAATCCTTGTTCTCTTCTAAGCATTAAAGTTTCAACTGCTAAATCCATGTATTCGTCTAAATATTCAAATACCTGAGATTCATCTTTGGATTGGTATCCGATTCTTGGGAAGTTTAAGGTTACGTATGCGAGGTTACCGGTTCTTAAACAATCTTGATCCCAGTCACCAGTCCAAGTATCTTGTAAACATGTTCTGCATCCCATGTAGTTTGCCATTTTTCCTCTGTATTCGGGGAACATGTTTACAAAGTAAGATGAACCGAATTTTGCAGATAATTCATGCACTAGTCTTAAATCATCTTCGTATTCACCGGTCATTGTTTCAGGCCTTAAGGTATAAATAGTATTTGGGAATAAATGAGGTTTACCTTCGTTATCTCCTTCAAGTAATGTTTCAGTGAATGCTCTCTGGATTAATCTAGTTTCATCTTCAAAGTCAGCGTAAGTTCCAACAACCTGGCCTTTTGGCCCGTATGCGGTTTCTTCTTTTAAGAAATCAGGAACACCAAATTCCAATGCCATACTGGTAAATGGAACTTGTGATCCACGAGCTGCGTATGCCATGTTTAAGTTGTAGATAAGCATTTGCACAGACTGTTTGATTTCTTCATAGCTTCTGCCTCTTGCAAATGGTGCAACAAACACGTTCCATAAGGACATTCCTTGTCCACCAGACATGTTTTGCTGTGCTGCAAGCATAATTTCACCAGTGTGGTTCATTAAAGTTTCCATATGGTTTGGTGCACCTGCAATGGAGGTGTGGTCACCTGTACCATCTACTTTAAGCCCGTATTTGATGAAAGTTCTGATATCATGTTGCATACAGTTCATAGGTCTTCCTGCGAAGAATTCCAAATCGTGTATGTGGATGTCACCGGACATGTGTGCATCTGCTAAGTGTGCCGGCAGCATTTTTAAGAGTGCATATTGTTTCAGTGCTTCGTCCGCTACATGCTTGTGGATACTTTCTGGGTTGTGAATCATGTTTGCATTATCTCTGTTACCATTTTCGATTAAAGAGGTAATGTTGTATACTGGAATACCTAAACGAGTGTAACGGCTTCTTAAATCTTCTAATCCGTATTCTACTAATTTGGTGTTAACCATTTCCCTAATCATAGGTGCAGTTAAGTATTCCACATTTAATTTTTTGAGTTCCTTCCATGTTTCAGTGGCAATTTCGAAAGCGGTTTCTTGGCTAGCTCCGGTTTCTTCAATTAATGTGTTAGCAATTTTTGATAAGTCAAATGCTTCGATAGTATCTCTGGAAGTGCGTACTTTTAATTGAGTACTTGCTAAATATTTATTTGCAATTTCAGGATCAATGTCTTCTAAGCATTCGTGCACGATTTTTTTGATTTCTTTGGTTTTAATTCCATCATATAGTTGAGACACTACGGTTGCAATTATTTTGTCTGACTCAAAAAATGGAGTTTCGACCATAATTAATGATTTCATTAATTTTTCGTAACTAAATCTTTCTTTAATTCCGTTGTTTTTTTCTACATTGATTTTAATGGATTCTTGTAAATTATTTCCTAATTCTGATATTTTTTCCATTTTCACACCATTTTTCCATTAATAAAAATTTATATGTCAAATTCTGAGAGGGGTGCCTCTCACTTACTATAGTATTAGTACTCCCTTGTATAATTATTGTTCGCAATTACACGAACTTCTATTTAGTACATAGGATTTAATCATATATAAAATGTCCATCTTGAACCGAACAAAGTTTATATACTCTGAAATATCTTATATTACTGATATAAAAAATCAATAATCCAAGAGAGCATTTGGGAAGTATCTAGAAGAATACATCCAGCGAGCTCTGTTTGGATTTATCACTTTCAAACAACGAGTTAATACCGTATTCTTGGATTTCAAGACGTTGCTCGAGATAATGTGATACGGGATATCTGTTAACCAGATCTCTTGAAATTTCAAGATACTTGGTAACCGATCCTTTTGATACAGATAAAATTAAATTACCTCCACATCTGCATTTTCCGTTAAGGGGCATTCTGCGATATTTGGCTCCACACTTTGTACATCTGACTTTTTGTTTGGAAAATGCACGGGAATTGCCCATAATATCTGGCAGGAAATGTGAAGATAAAACCTTTTCAACAACACCCCGTTGATCAACAGCTCTAATAGTCTCAGCAAGGGAAATTTGTGCTTCTACTTTTTCTTTCATGGAAGGTAGCCTCTTATAAAGGCAAACTGTAGGTCCTGCATGGATGCTTGAAGTATGATGAGAAAACATTAATCCTTCATACTGCTGGGGAGTTCCTAAATGCATTTCAACATTGTCAATATATTCAAGTACATCAGCAGGTTTATGTGGAGTATATGTTTCTTCATAAAACTCAACAGGGAATCTTTCAAAAATATCCAAGTTGTGGGACTCGTCATCTATTTCTTCAGGGTCAATTCTTGAGGACAAAACCAAAGGAGCATCCATACTGCCTCCTCTAGTGTTTGGCAAGTAAGTCTTTGAAAAGTTAATTAAAGCATCTAAAAGTAACATTACAGCATCTTCGTCACTGTCACAGTTCCTACGTTTAGCAGAATGGAAGTAAGGATGAGCATAACAACCTAATGCTTTTGTAAATCCAACAATTCTTCCCAATACTCCGGCGGAGGTATGGGGTGCAAGGCCTGCCACTAAATGTCCAATCAAATCACTTCTTTCTTTAACATTATAAAACGGATCCATATCATAATACCTTGTAAGCTCATCATCAATAAATTGAGCAGTTCTAAGCAGATATTCTCCGCAATTTTCAGATATTACAATATCCTGCACTCTTAACTCAATAATTTGGTCAATATTTTCAATCGGATTTCCATAGCAGTCCTTTTCATAACCCATTTCATGTAATTTTTCAACGCTAACTCCAATTTCTCTTGGGATGAAATGAGTCAGCGGCAAATCAGTTGAATCGTGACGTATTGTTCCATCTTTAAAAGTAAATACTTCATGTTTAGCTCTTAGTATTCCTTTTTCAATAGGTTCAGGTAGTTTTGATTCTGAAATCATACCGACAACACCTTTAACCTCATCAACACGTCTTACTTTAACATTATCAGATGCTTTTTTAAGCATGCTTCCAAGAGGAATATTTTTCTTAGAAGGATTACCCATTTCAGTTGGATGGCCACATTTGGGACAAAGTGCACCAAATGAGCTAATTCCACATTCGGGGTTAGTACATTTCCTTCTTGAAATGTCTATCTTGATATTGCCTTTTTTAGCAGCTGTTGCAACTAATCTTCTAGCTCCACCATTATTGCCAATTGGTATTAATCCATGAGGTGCAGGTTTCATCAACCTTTCTTTTGATTTTTCAGGTCTGCCTACACGGGTGCCAATGTAGGCGGGAGCTTTATTTTTAATTTCAACAGGCGAAACACTATTGACAGCTTCAATAGTAGTTTTCATTTCTGGTAATTTCCGGGATAGTGTTATTAAAAGGGCATAAGAGTGATCTTTATCAATAATTATTTTTCCATCTCTTACAATATGGGGAACACCTATAATTTCCAAAACTCTTTTTGGATAGGATAACTCCAGTTCAATTCCTTCGCCCTGTCTGTAAGTTGATTTGGATTTTTCAAGCAAATCAATTAAAGCATTCAAATCCTCAATGCTCACGTCATTGTAGCAATAAGTGTATTTTGGATGGAGAGGTATACCATAATCCTTAGATAATTGGAAAGCTTCAACAGAGGGGATATAATCATATTCAAGCCTGTGCAAATCCAAGTCATCACTAAAATTTTCACTTCTCATTAATAGCCGAATCCACCATTCTTCAACCCATCCGGATGGGCATAACGGTTGGTTGTTTCTTAAAAACTCACCAAATGCAACAAGCATATCTCCTAGGAACAATATTTCGACAACATCTTTTTTAAGTTCACGTGCCTGTTTAACACTATCAATAATTATTACATCGCCGTTTTTAAGTTTAACAGTTGGTCCTTCAATAGAATCCACCGGAACGACACAATTTCCTTTTCCAGGATATTCAATTTTAAGCTGTGTTCCTACTGCTAAAAATTCAAGCAATGCCATAGTAGCTGGATGAACTCCCATAGTGGCAAGGCCTGTGTTTCTAGATCTTCCATATCTTAATCTAAATGCACCCTTTTCGGAAGGATATCCAAGAATGGGTCTTCCTCCAATAATGTCCTGAATATATTTTGGTTCGCTGGCAACGTCTGAATTTCCACTATCGTCTGAAGAGTCATTTGTTTTAGGTTTTGAATACTCTTCAAGCCAATCCCAGTCAAGACCTAATTTATTAGCGATTTTTTTAATTTTTTTAGATTTCTGGATAACTCCTTCAACCATAGCTAAAAGCGCTCCGCCACGAATATTGTTAGTTTCCACACGTTCTAAATCTCTATGGGACACTTCTACTTTATCAGTTTGCTCTCCTGAAACTTCTACTGGGATATGGGTGGCGGCAAATCTCACTTCTTCTGGCGTTGGTGAGTATTGTAAATTTGTAACTTCGGACTCGTAAAGCTCAACTTCTTCTACATATCTTTCGATTTCATCATCGATTGGTTTAAATTCATCAATATTAATTGCTCTTCTGATTTTATCCCCTAAAAGTACAGCCAATGCAGCAGCTGTACCTCCAGCACTTCTAATAGGTCCTGCAAAGTAAACTCCAATATACTTTGTCCCATCAAAGTTTTCTTTAATTTTTACTTGAGAAATTCCTTCCAGAGGAGCTGCTACCACTCCTTCTGTTAAAATAGCAAGAGCAGTTCTTAAGCCTTGGTCACATCTTTGCTCTTCATTCCATTTTGCTTTTTCACCACTTAATTCGAACTTTCCAGATGCAATTTCAGCGGCAATTTCAAAAGCAACAGACTCCCTGTCCAAATCTGTTTCCAATTCTTTAATTCTTTGCGCTACACCTTCGGGACCTACAAGCCCTTCTACTCTTTCAGCTAAATCCTTTGCAAGTGGTACTTCAGTTTCTGTTTCAACGTCTAAACCCCGTGACCTTGCCATATTTGCAATTTCGTATAGGTGATTGGTTTCTTGTTCTAATCTATCAAAATAATCCATTGTATCGCCACAAGTTACAAAATTAATTTAGTATGTTACTATTAGTTTTCATGATTATTAAAATTTTTTTTAATAATACTTAAATATCTCAAGATATTAATCTATTAGTGTATATCGTAGTTGAATTTATATTAAGTAGTATTGTTATTATGGTGATTTTAATGTCTGATGATAAACCATTAAATGCTATGTATGGGCAAAAAGTAAAATTAGATTTAGATAAATTAAAAAACAAACGTGTAGTTAAAACAGATAAAAAAGTTGTTAAGGAACCAGTTGCTGAAAATAAAGTTCCTGATCCTGTAGTTGAAGAAACTATTGATGAAAAACCAGAGGCTATTGGAGAAGAAAAGTCATTAGTCGAAGAATCTGTTGAAGAGGAAGTTCCTGAACCGGTAGTTGATGAGGAAGTGGCTGATGAGGACATTGTTGAAGATCCTATTGTGGAAGTTGATGAGGAAGTTCCTGAACCGGTAGTTGAAGAAACAGTTGAAGAATCTGGTGAAGAGGATGTTGAAGAACCTAAAAAACAACCAAAACAAAAACCTTCTAAATTAGATGAATTTAAAGATAAGTTAGATGAAAAAGATAAAAAATTATCTAATCAATCAGATGAACTTAACTACTTAACTAACAAACTAATTCCCGATCTTAAAAAGGAAAATGCCGAGCTTAAAAAACTTAAAAATGAATTAACTCGAGCGCTTGAAAAATCCACTAGAAAATACTTTGACCAATTAGATATTAATGCGGATTTAAGTAATAATATTGTTAAATTAGGTGCTGAAAGAGCAGTTTATAAAGTAAAATCTGATAAATTCGAATCCAAACTAGCTAACCTTAAAAAAGATTTGGAATCTAAAATATCTGATCTTAAAGCTAAACTTGATGAAACCGATATTGAAAAACTTTTAAAGGATAATTCTAAGTTATCTAAAGAAGTCAATGAGTTAAAAAGAAAATTGTCTAGTGCAAGAAAAGAAAACATTTCTCTTTCAGAAGAAATTGACAAACTAAGATCTGAAATCCTTAACCTTGGAAATTATAAAGATGAACTTGATGCAAAAAATGAAAAGGAAATTTCTGTTTACAAAGAAGAAATATCTGCTCTTAACACTCAATTAAAAATTAAAGAGAGCACTTATGATAAATTATCTAATGAAAACGGTAAAACAATTTCAAATTTAAGAAAACGAGTCAAAAAACTTGAAGATGCATTAGAAAAAGAATCCAATAAAAAAGGATTATTCACTAGATTCAAATAAATGAATTAAATTTCATTTATAACATTATTTTTTTCATGAAATCTGATAATTATTTTATGAGCGAAGCTATTAAGGAAGCTGAAAAATCTTTAGCTGAAGGAGGTCTTCCTATTGGATCTGTACTTGTTAGGGATGGCGAAATAATATCCAGAGGACATAATCGTCTTATTCAAAACAATTCCGTAATTTTACATGCTGAAATGGATGCAATAGAAAATGCGGGTCGCTTATGTTATGATGATTACAGAAGATGCTGTTTATATACTACATTGTCACCTTGTCCAATGTGTTCAGGTGCTGTAATATTATATAATATTCCCCGTGTTGTAATTGGAGACAATACTACATTGATGGGTGCTGAAAACTTATTAAAATGTAATGATGTTGAAGTAGTTGTATTAAACGATATTACATGTCGTGATTTATTTTTAGAATTCTCATGTAATAATTGTGAAATTTGGGATGATGAACTTAATAAAGTCGGAAACACTACAGAATCAAGATAAAATGGAAATAGTAGTAACAGATGAGAACGATGAAAGATTTATTGAATTCTGCAAATCTTTCGGATGCAGTGTTGAAGGTCCTCAGATAGCTTTACTCTTAAATAATTATAAAAAGACAGTAGGTTGCGCTAGTTTTAAGGCATATGACTCAAAATCTGCTGAAATCACCACCTTATTTTTAAACTCTTATGATAATCGTGAAAAAATATCTTATAAATTAATTAGGCAACTTGAGAAAATAGCTATGGATTATGAATTTAAAAGTGTTGTAGTTAATTTCGATAGTCGCGAAGACATTTTGGTTGAGATATTTGAAAAATTAGATTATCAATTTGTTGATGAACTTTTAATGAAAAAAGAATTTAAAAGTTTAATTTAATGTTAATAGGATTTAATAGTTTCTTTTCAATGTTTTAACATGATATATATTTTGCAATAATACATAGACATATGTAAGTGTTGCCGAAACTATAATTGAAAGTAATGTTGGTCCTAAGACAACCGAATCGAATAATCCGGCCAATTGATAAACCATAAATCCTACAAACCATGCAAACATATTCCATTTCCAATGAATAACATTGTCGTCATGATTTTTATTTAAGTAAAACGAAATCAGTAGCACTGCAGCCATTGGAGCAAACACTGATGAAATTAGGTAAAGAAAACCTATGTAATGATTCATAATTCCTGAAATGGCAATTCCTACACTTAAGATGCTGACTATAACTCCTGCAATTTTGGGATTTAGTCTGCTGTAAATGGATTTTGCAGATTCCCCCGCCGAATTTGTTGCTAACAAGTTTGTAGTCACGGTTGAAAACACCATGATTATGACTCCAGGAGTTCCAAGGCCCATTATGAGTATGGCATCTGCAATGTTTTTTGATCCAATGCTGACAACCCCAATTCCTATGAAATACATCCATAGGCTTGCAAGTGTGTATGCTATTGCTGATGCTGCTGTAGCCTTAACAGGATTTTCAACATCCTTGGTGTAGTCAGATATTACAGGCAACCATGAAATAGGCATTGCAATCGAAATTTCAAAGATATTCCAAAAACTAAGCGCTTGTGAGCTGCTAAAAATCGAATTCACTCCAGCAGGTGTGCTGAACACGAACAATTTAACAGACAATATCACAAGTAAGGCTATCAATACCGACATGACGCTTGTTGTTATTTTTGTTGAACGTTGAAGTCCAATATAAACCCATAGGCCAACAAGTGCTGCAAGAATAGCCGAAGTCATCTCAAAAGATATTGGCAAATTCAGGCTAACAAGGGCAACCGCTCCTTGTGCATTCAATACCGCTACCCATGCAATTAATTGCAATACATTCAATGTTGCAAAAAACTTGGATCCATATTTGCCAAAAGCCGATTTTGTTGTTTCCATTGCATTTATTCGAAGTTTTGCACCAATAAACCCAATGAAAAATAGCAATATTCCACCAAGTACATGTCCAAGGACTAGTGGAAGCCATAATGAATTTAGTGAAGACGCTGAAGCTATTTGAATGCCCGCTTCGATTTCAGAAACTGATATTGCAACACCAAACCATATTAAAGTGTTTGTAAAAATTCCTGTGGGATTTTCCATATTCTACTTCCTAGTGGGAAAATTATTAAAATCACGAACGCTGTTCTGAAGAAATAAAAAGTTAAAAGATTAAGCTTCTTTTCTTAATCTTTTTACAACAAAGTCTTTGTCTAAACTCAACAAGAATGACGCCGCTCTTGGGCCTTGTTTTTGTCCAAGAATCATTTTATAAATAGCTTGGAAACCTTTTTGCGGTTTTAATTCTTGAGCTTCTAAGATTTCATACATTGCATCGTGCAGGTCAGCTGCATCACTGAACTCAGTAGTTTCCATCAAACCGGCTAGGTCAGTTAAGAATTTGTCTTGTTCAGTGGTTAAAGGTAATTTCGGTATACTTTTCTCTTGCACTTGGAATTTAACAAATTTAGGTGCATAAGTATCCAACCAGTAAATTACATTATCAACTCTTTGTCTGTATTGGGCTAATTCCGTTTCAGTTAAATCGCAGAATTCTTTATCTTCAAAGCTTTTAGTTAACTGTGAATTCCTTTTAAGAATGCCGAATATTTTTTCAAGGTCATCACCAGCTATTTGATAAGCATTAACTAAGAATCTAAATGAAGGTCTGAAAGGCAGAGGGCTGCCTTCATTAATCTGAACTATTTCATAGATTTCCTTGAATTTTTTACCTTCTTTTTCAGATGGAGCTTCTATTTCATCGTAGAATACTTTTTCAACTGTATCAAACTGGTCAATGAAGTCTAAGAAAGGCATTTTTGGTGAGAAATCTTTCGCTTTCATAGGTTTTGATCTAAATAAATAGTAATTAAGGCTTTCTGCAGGTCCAACTTTTAACCATTCTTCAGGAGCAAAGAAAACACCGTGGGATTTACTCATGGCTTCCCCATCAAGAGTAATCCATTCGTATGGCACTGGGTATGGTGCAGGATAGTCGAATATTTTTTCTGAAATCACGCTACTTACATCATATGATCCGCCACTTGCTGCATGGTCTTTTCCAAATGGTTCGCAAGTAGTTTTAAAGATTTTCCATCTTGCCGCCCATTCAACTCTCCAGGTAAGTTTACCATTTCCAGATTTAATGTCCATTTCACCGTCATGGCCACATTCGCATCTGTATTTGATGGTATCTCCATTGTAGTCATATGCGTAAGTGGTATTTACTCTATGGCATTCATCACAAATCGGATTGTACGGTAACCAATCGTCTGCTAATTTTTCTCTTCTGTATTCGTTAAAGATTTCTTTGATTTCATCAACTTTTTCAAGTGAAGTTCTAATGTAGTCAAGGTAATCTCCGTTTTTATACATTTCAAAACCGGATTTGGTTTCCATTTCAATTCCATAATCTTCCATCACTGAAAGCAAAGGTTTTTCAAAGTGTTCTACAAAGTTATCACAACAACCGTCAGGGCATGGAATCATTGAATATGGCATCCCCAGGTATTTGTCATAATCTTCAGGTAAAGGATATGGGACTTTTCTTAAAGGATCGTGGTCATCAGCAATCCAGATTGTTTTTGCCTCTTTTCCCATTTCTCTTAATTTTTTACCGATTGCGTTAGCTATAAAAATATCGCATGAGTTTCCAATATGAATGGAACCTGATATGGATGTTCCACTTGCAATAATATGTTCTTCTGTATCTTTTTTAGCCAGTTCAGTAGCTACATTTTCAATCCAATGTGTCATCTATATTCTCCATTATAATAATAAAAATAAGTTTTATATTAATCTTGTTTTTATATTTAATAATATAAAAATATTATATCGATTTGTCTTTTTAAAAAACTCGTGCGGCATTTTTTTGATATTCAGAGATATTCAAGTGATGATAGTAGTTTGTTTAGAATATTAATTAATTTTATTTAAGTATTGGGTAATTATCTATTATTTTTTAAACACAATATTCTAAACTAATTGGGATGCATATCCCCTATAAAACTCTAAGGAAAAGAAAACAGTACGGCCTATAGGTAAATAATTTAAATAGATGATTGTAATCAGAATATGGAAATAGAACATATCTCTGCTTTTATACGATACATGTCGAAGAAAAATACATGCCAGAATAATAAAGGGAATAAATTTTATCTCACATATCAAATAATAAAAAAGAGAATTAAATAGATGGGATATCTATTTAATTAATTCAGAATCAGATTGGTCTAACCATTCGTTCACGATTTTTACTGCACAGTAGTTGCCACACATGGTACAGGTGTCTTCTTCTTCAGGTGGTCTTTGGTCTCTTTTTGCACGTGCAGCTTCAGGAAACATTGCACATTCATATTGTGCTTCCCAATCAAGTTTTTTACGAGCTTCTGCCATCGCGAGGTCTTGTGTGCCGTCGATTCTACCAGTTGCCAAATCTCCTGCATATGCTCCTATTTTAGTTGCAATAACTCCTTCTTTTACATCATCAGGGTCTGGGAGAGCTAAATGTTCTGCTGGAGTTACATAGCAGATAAAGTCAGCACCTGCTTTTGCAGAGGATGCAGCTCCAATAGCCGATACGATGTGGTCATAACCTGGTGCTACGTCACATACGATAGGTCCAAGCATGTAGAAAGGTGCATTTGAACACATTTTCTTTTGAATCATTACATTTGTTGGAATTTCATTAATTGGAATGTGTCCTGGACCTTCAATCATACATTGTACTCCTGCTTCACGGGATCTGTCAATTAATTCGCCTAATATAATCAATTCCTGTATTTGTGCCCTGTCGGTCGAATCAGCAATAGATCCTGCTCTCATACCGTTTGCAAGAGATAATACTACATCGTGTTCTTTTGCGATTTCTAATACGTAATCGAAGTTTTCGTATAGTGGGTTTTCTTTTTCGTTTTCCACAATCCAACCGGACATGAATGATCCTCCACGGGATACAAGTCCAGTTACGCGGCCTTGTCTTTTGAGTCTGGTTAATGTTTCAATGTTAATGCTGCTGTGGATTGCCATAAAGTCAATACCATCTTTTGCTTGTTTTTCAATGGTGTTGAATAATTTATCTTCTTCCATGTAGACTACGGAACCTTCTTCCCTTATAGTTTCAATCGCTGCTTGGTAGACTGGCACTGAACCTACAGGTAGTGGGAACATGTCTAAAACTCTTCTTCTTATTACATCCAAGTCTCCACCAATACTTAACTCCATTAAGCAGTCTGCGCCATGGTCAATTGCAATTTGTGCCTTTTCCACTTCTTCATCGAAATTAACAATGTCGGTTGATGTTCCCACTGTCGCATTCACTTTTGTTCTAAGTCCTGCTCCAATACCTGCAGCTTCAATGTCTCTGTGAACATTTCCAGGTATTACAATAGTGCCTTCTGCCACGGATTTTAAAATAAAATCTTCACTTACACCTTCAATTTTGGCAACATGCTTCATTTCCTCTGTTAAAATGCCTTTTTTAGCATCACTGATTTGTGTCATTATTATCTCTCCACATAGATTTAAAATAGTCAAATTTACTTTATACTCTTATCATATAAAGTTGATAATTTCTTATTTTAATTTAATAGTATTTAAATTAGTAGGATATTTTTTAATTCCAACTTTATTGATTTAAATCAAGTTTTTTTTAAAAAATAGTAAATTTTATGTAGATATAACAAAAATAAAGGTGTTTTGAGAAAAATAAAGTATAATTGAAAAAATAAAAGAATTAATAAAATTCATTCATTCTTTCAAATGCTTCATCAAAAGTAGGCATATTGGTTTGACAACCTTGATGTTCAACGATAAATGATGAAACTGATGATGCAAATTTAGCAGATTCTTCAAGTGATTCTCCATTTAAGAATCTTGATAAAAATCCGGCTCTGTAGGAATCTCCAGCACCTGTTGGGTCAACTGCATCTCTTTTAACAGCATCGATAATAATTTTTTCCTCGTTTGAATAAATTTCACTACCGATATCGCCGCAAGTTTTAACGATTATTTTAGGTCCAAGAGCTCTAAGGCCGTCTAAATCAACTTCAAGTGCATCAAGGATTCTTTCAATTTCATGATGATTTCCAAATAGTATTGTCGTATTTTTAATAACGTCACATAGTTTTTTAGTATCATACATTCCAAGATCCTGACCGGGATCAAATGAAACAAGCAAATCTTCATCCTTGGCTTCTTGTGAACATTTCCAATTAAAATTAGGATCACCGGTAGCTAAATGAACTGCTTCAGCATTTTTAATAGCTGCTGCCGGTACTTTGCTTTCTGCAAATTCACGTGCTGCACCCCAGTAGAAATAACTGATCTGGTCATCATTATCGTCAGTTAAGACAAATGCTGTAGGTGTTGCTTCGCCAGGAACTATAATTAATGAATCAGTATCGACACCTAAATTTTGCATATGTTCATAATATTCGTTTTTTTTGAAATCCCCACCGACAGCTGAAACAAGGGAGGTTTTCAATCCTAACTTCGCTCCAACACAAGCCACATTTGCAGCCGCCCCACCATTAAAAGTTTCCATATTGGTTATGGGAGCTGAAAAATTAGCTTTTGGAAATTTAGGCACTCTTATAATATAATCATGAGCAGAGTGGCCAACCGCTACTAAATCTCTGTTTTTAACCATAATATCGCCTTTTTATTTTTTCAATATAATATTGTGTTTCATCATTATTTAATGCTTTTGAAAGTGCATATGGTCGTTTATATGCAATTTCATAAACTGTAAAAATGAGTGATGTTACTTAATATGTATAATTATCTAATATTCATTTTTTCCAAGGGCATTTGAAAAGTATTAGTGCGACAAGTTAGGGTCTATTTCCCATTTAAATCAGTGAAATTTTATTTCAATCACAGTTATGACGGGATTTTCCCTATTGAAACTTATAATTGAGTGATTGATTATGAGGTTGCATGATATTATGCCTAAATAAATATAAAGCATTCATCATGTTTATGGCTAGGGAAAGAATGAAAAAGGTTAACGACAGTGAACAATTGCAAGCTTCGTAAACCAAACCAATAGGCAGAATGCAATGTTAAATTTAATTTAACTACTATTGAATGTAAATTCATAGAAATAATCAGTTAGTACATGATTATTTAGTCATAATCTTATAGTAATTGTCGGAGTAAAGATTGAACCTTAATTCATTCGCTTCTGAAGTAGATCAACTTGGTAAGCCTCACAAGGTCTCACAACTATTTGTGAGTAAGTGGATTGTGAATGAAACCTAATTCCTTAGGAGGTAGAGGATATCAGAGAAAGCAAAAGCCATTAACAGTCGAAAGACAATAGGAAATTGTGGGAATAATAACTATAATGGATACCGCGCCTTTGTGTGTGGCATGGATAATATGTCAGACTTCTGATTGGCGGAAAACGTGAATATAAAACGAAATGAAGTAATTTATTCAAAGGATTAGTGATAAGATGAGATATGCTCAAAACGATAATGTTTATGGGTCCACAGCACAATACGCTACGGATTGGTCTAGTAATTGGTACAAGGTCGGGAAGTATGTAGATAAGTTACAGAAACGGATACATCATGCCGAAAGCATATGAGATTCAAGAAAAGTTCGAGAGTTACAAAGAATATTGGTGAGAAATTCACCATATGGCAGAAGTAAATAGGACTATTTTATGAATCGATGAATTATTATAATTGAACTTTTGGATTAAGTTCTGCTTGAGCCGTGTGTTCGGCTAACGGACACGCACGGTTCTTAAGAGAGTGCGGATGAGCAATCATCCAATCCTAACTCCCATAGGTGTGAAACCTTGTTTGGCAATATCTTTTTGGGCATCATTAATTAAAAATCTAACAAAATCATCAACATCAGTTTTATCTTCGCTGACCTTAACAACGCTGATTACATGTTGGGTATCATACTTTAAAAGTTCATTTCCTTTAAAATAACTTGCATTTAAAAATGTATATAAATTTTTGGAATTTCTTACCATTTTAAAGGCATCAAATTGAGAGCTGACACTTTCTTTTATGTTATATTTAATATCATAATGTTTTAAACTGTTCCAGGCAAGTCTTTGAGCAGATCCGTTAACATTGACAAAATCCAATCCCTCCAAATCAGATATGCTTTCGATATTTTTTGATTGGGGATTTGCAACCAAAACAAGATAGTCATAAGCTATTGGCATAAAGTTGATGTCTCGCTCATAGGCGATTAATGGGTCATCCAACGTTAGGATATCAACGGCACCTCTTTTTGCAAGTTCAAAAGCATCTTCATCAGAGCTACTGTAAATATTGATGTCAAAAGGTGTTTCGATACTTTCTAGAAGTCCGGTACTAATGTGCCCTCCTGCAATGTTAATGTTAGATGGCTTTTCAATTTGAATGAGATATTTTTTAAATTCTTCAAGTAAACTCAACCCTTCCGATGTTAATATGGTGCCGTTTCCAACCTTTCTGGTAATTTCAACACCTAACTTATCTTCAGCTTTGAGTAATCTCCTATTAAATACTGTATGGGATATATTTAATTCTTTAGCAGATTTTCTTTGGGATTTAGTTCGAGAAAGTGAGTCTAGGCTTTGGTATAATTTATAATCGTAAACATTGCCATTTATCTCTAAACTAATTAAGCCTTTACTTTCGAATTTCATTAATTATATATAAAATTGTAACTATAATTAATATTATTGATTTATGAGTTGGATAAAATGGAAATAATGAAAACCTCTATTGAAGCTATATTGAATAATATAAAAACTGCGGAAGAATTTTTAGATGACAAGTCTATTGAAAAATTTGAAGAAATCATCGTAAACTCAAAAAATATATTTGTCACTGGAGCTGGAAGGTCAGGTCTTGCTGCAAAAGCATTTGCAATGAGATTGATGCACCTTGGGTTAAGTGCATATGTAGTTGGTGAAACTATCTCTCCTGCCATTTATGAAGATGATTGTATTGTTGCTATTTCAGGTTCTGGTGAAACTAATACTATAGTTTCCGCTGTTAAAATTGCTAAAAATAGAGGTTCTAAAGTTTTAGCTTTAACGTCTTATCCTGATTCCACTTTAGGTCAATTAGCAGATACATTTATTCTTGTTAAGGGAAGAACAAAAAAAGAAGTTGATGATGAGAATTATATTAAACGTCAAATTCATGGTAATTATACTTCTTTAACCCCTTTAGGAACTGCATTCGAGCTAACCACTTTAGTATTCTTGGATGCTATCGTCTCCGAGTTGATGGAAAAGATGCATCAAACTGAAAGTGACCTAAAAGCAAGACACACTGTATTAGAATAAAATCCTATTTTGGTTATTGTATATATTACAACGTTGGTCTCTTAAAAAGCCGACTAAAGTAATATTTCCTTTTTTTGCAATATTATATCCTGAATTGGCTGGAGCTGCATTCGATGCAAGTATTGGAATTCCAGCTCTTGTCATTTTAATGACCATGTCTGCAGGCATTCTTCCACTGTAAATTACATATGAATTTTTCAAATCAAAGTCATTTAATATTCCATGACCTATTACTTTGTCAACTGCAACATGGCGGCTCACATCTTCTTTTACTATAAATTGATCTTTATAGACAATTCCCGCTACATGTGTTCCCCCTGTGGCCTGCCAAATTTCCGCGTTATCTTTTAGCTCTTCAATTCTTGATATTAATTCATGAACATCAACCTGAAAATCAGATTCAACTGCTTTTACTTCATCAATTTTGCTTCTCCATCCTCCTGCCGAGTCTGAACAAAGGACAGTTTCGTTTGTTTTAAGCAATGTGTCATCTATTTCAACATTAATTTGCGGTCCGTCTATTTCAATTTTTTTAATATCTTCCAGATCCCTAACCATGTTTTCATTAAATAAATATCCAACTGCAAATTCTTTCAGAGAATCTTCTATTGCAGAGAGGCTGCGTGAAATATTTCTGTTGATTGTTAGTGTGATTGTTTCATCCTTTACAACTTTTTCTTTTGTGTTTTTTACAACACCTTTTTTGAAATTTATTGCATCAACTTCTTCAATTTTCATTGTATCACCATTAAATTATAATTATTGATTATCGTATATGTATTATTTTGTCAATGCCTTAATTTGCTATATGCAATTGTTTTTTGTTAAACGCCTCATAATTTTTTGGCATACCTAAATTTTAATCATTACTTTTTCTTTTTAAAATTTTCATTAATTTCATGTATTTTTCAGCAATTTTAAGCAAAATCAGTCGAATTAAAGCTTATTTCATATGGTTACTTTTATTGAGTGATTAAGCAATAAGCAATTTTATGTAGTTTTTTTATAAAATAAGTATTATTAATCTGTTGTAAAGTATATTATCATTAATTATGGAGTAGCATATTAAAAAAATAGAATTTTCATGTGTGCATATAATCCATCATGATTTATCATTATATTAAATTTTAGATGGATATAGTATTTAAATATTTCTTTTACATTCGAATAATAAATCCTTTTTATATAAAAAATCTAAATATACTACTATAATACTGATTGAACTAAATTGTGGGTTTCATTAAGTATTATAAAATTTAATATAAAGGGAATAAAAAGAGGTTGATATAATGAGTTCATCTTTTAAAAGTCCAGTAGATGTTGCGAAAGCAATTTCCGCAACCGCTGGTTCTAAAAACTCTGCAAATGTGGTTAATGTAATATTGCTCTCATTTTTAGCAGGAGCTTATATTGCATTTGGTGGTTTATTAGCTGTAGTGGCAAGCGCAGGCATGTTAAAAGCAGGCGCACCGATTGGTTTGGAAAAATTCGTATTTGGTGCAGTGTTCCCTGTAGGATTAATTATCGTAGTTCTTGCAGGATCTGAATTATTCACTGGGAACATACTGTTCATGTCTATTGGTGTTTTGGATGGTACTGCATCTATTGGAGGTCTTGCTAAAAACTGGGTACTTAGTTGGGTTTTCAACTTTATTGGTGCATTATTTGTAGCATATGTTTTAACTGTAATGGGAGGAATCACTCCTACTGATACTGCTGCACCAGCATATGCGATTTCTGCAAAAGCGATTGCTGTAGCAGAAGCTAAAGTTACCATGCCATTTTCAGTAGTGGTTATTAAAGGTATTGGTTGTAACTGGCTTGTATGTTTGGCTGTATGGTTAGCTAATGCATCTGACGATATCATTGGTAAAATTGTAGGTATTTGGTTCCCAATCATGGCATTTGTATGTATTGGATTTGAGCACAGTGTTGCAAACATGTTTTTCATACCATTAGGTATGTTTTTAGGTGCTGAAGGTGTAAACTGGGGAACTATCCTTATTAATAACTTAATTCCAGTAACTATCGGTAACATTATCGGTGGTGCAGTATTTGTAGCATGTATTTACTGGTACACTTTCTTAAAAGAATAAGCTAGTAAACTTAATTTAAGGAGCTTTTTAAAAGCTTCTTATTAAATTATTTCATAAAAAATATTTTGGAGATTATAAAATGGTTGAGATTAAATATGTACCAACTATCTGTCCATACTGCGGTACAGGTTGTGGACTTAACTTCGTTGTAAAGGATGGTAAGATTGTTGGTGTAGAACCTTTAAAAAGACACCCTGTAAATGAGGGTAAAGTATGTCCAAAAGGAAACTTTGGATACCAATTTATTAATAGGGAAGACAGATTAACTACTCCATTAATAAAAGAAAATGGTGAATTTAGAGAAGCTTCTTGGGATGAAGCATTGGATTTAGTTGCTAAAAAGCTCAAAGAAGTGTCTGATGAAGATCCTAATAAAGTAGGATTCTATGCATGTGCTCGTTCACCAAACGAGAATATTTATATTACTCAAAAATTAGCAAGAGTAGCTTGTGGTACTCAAAATGTAGATCATTGTGCACGTATTTGTCACGGACCTACTGTTGCAGGTTTAGCTAACACTTTTGGATCAGGGGCTATGACTAATGGATTCGACAGTATTAAAGAGGCTGACTACATTTTCTGTATTGGTTCAAACAACATGGAAGCACACCCATTATTTGGACGTAAATTGATTCAAGCTAAACAAAATGGTGCTAAGTTAGTTGTATTGGATCCAAGATTCACTCCTACTGCAAAAATAGCAGATGAATATGTTCAATTCGAAACAGGTACTGATGTTGCATTAATGAATGCCATGATTAAAGTCATAATTGACAATGACTTGCAAGATGATGAGTTTATCGCTAACAGGACAAAAGGTTTCGAAGAAATGAAAGAAACAGTGCAAAAATACACTTTAGACATGGCTTCTGAAATCACTGGAATCAAACCTGAAGTAATTGAGCACTTGGCTATTGAATATGCATCTGCTGACAAAGCAGCTATTGTATACTCATTAGGTATCACTGAACACTCTCATGGTGCAGATAATGTTATGTCTACTGCAAACCTTGCAATGTTGACTGGTAACATTGGTAAGCAAGGTACTGGTGTAAATCCATTAAGAGGACAAAACAATGTACAAGGTGCTTGTGATATGGGGGCATTACCTTCTGATTATGTAGGCTACAGAAAAGTTAAAGATCCAGAAACTACAGCATGGTTCAATGAATACTACAGCGGGGAAGGTTATGAAGTAAACTTGCCATCCACTCCTGGTTTAACATTGGTAGAAATGATGAACGCTGCTCATGCTGGTGATTTAAAAGTGTTATACATCCATGGAGAAGACCCAGTTCTTTCTGATGCAGATATTGCTCATACTAAAGAAGCTCTTGCAAACTTGGAAATGTTAATTGTACAGGAATGTTTCTTAACTGATACTGCACAATGTGCTGATGTTGTACTTCCTGCAGCTGGATGGGGTGAACAGGAAGGAACCTTTACTAGTGGTGAGAGAAGAGTACAATGTTTACACAAAGCTCAGGAACCTCCTGAAGGCGCATGGTTAGATTGGAAAATCATGGAAGAAGTTGCAGTTAGAATGGGTGTACCAAGATCCTTATTCCACTACGAAACTTCTGAAGATATCTTCAACGAAATCAGAGAATGTGCTCCTATCATGGCAGGTATGAACCGTGAAAGATTAGATACTCCTGAAGCACTCCACTGGCCTTGTCCTTCTGAAGATGACCCATGTCAACCATTAATGCACAAAGAAAAATTCGCACACCCTGACGGTTTAGGAATTTTCCAAGCATTAGAACACGTAGGTCCTGTTGAAACCGTAGATGAAGAATATCCATTATTATTGACTACTACAAGAGTATTGTTCCACTACCACGCAGCAATGACCAGAAGATGTGAAACCTTATCTAATGAGGTTAAAACTGGATTCATCGAAATCAACACTAAAGATGCTGAAGCAAGAGGAATTTTAAACAACGAAGTGGTAAGAGCATTCTCCAGAAGAGGGGAAATTGCTATTCCTGCACGTGTAACTGATGATATCAGAGAAGGAATTGTAAATATTCCTATGCACTTTGCAGAATGCGCTGCTAATGTATTAACCAATTCCGATTCTTTCGACCCTAAATCTAAAATGGTTGAATTAAAGGCTTGTGCTATTCAAGTTGAAAAATTCGATGAAAAATTCGAAATTAAAAACGAGCTTTACAAAGAAGGTACAGATACCACTACTAAAGCTGAAAATATATCAACTACCACTGTGCAAGTAGGTAAATAATTGGGGAGTAGATTTAAATGAGCGCAAAAATGAATGATATGTACTACGCATACTCTGCTATTGAAGATATCAAACAAAAAGGGGAGTACGGTGGAGTTGTAACCACTATCATGAAATATTTATTGGAAGAAGGCATTGTTGATGGTATTGTAGCGGTTACTGAAGGGCACGATCTCTATGATGGTGTACCTACCCTTATTACTGATCCTGCTGAAGTTATTAAAACTGCGGGTTCAATTCACTGCGGTACTTTAAACATTGCTAAATTCGTATCTAAATATTTGGATGGTGCAAGGGACATGAAACTTGCAGTTGCATGTAAACCTTGTGATGCAATGACCATTCGCGAATTAATGAAAAAAGGCAAAATCATCGAAGACAACATAATCATGATTGGTGTTAACTGTGGTGGAACTATGTCACCTGTTCCAACAATGAACATGATTAGGGATGTTTATGAACTCGATCCAAAAGATGTTATCAAAGAAGAAATTTCCAAAGGTAAACTTATTATGGAAACCGCTGATGGTGAAAAAGGAATTGCAATCGGTGATTTAGAAGAACAAGGTATGGGAAGAAGAGAAAACTGTCAAAGATGTAATCTTAAAATTCCATCCAACGCTGACTTAGCTTTAGGTAACTGGGGAGTTATTGGACCGTTAGTTGGAAAAGCTACTTTTGTAGAAGTCTTTTCCGATAAAGGTGCAGATGTATTAGGTAAAGTTATTGATGCTGGTTTAATTACCACTGAAGAACCACTTGAAAAAGGTATCAAAATCAGAGAAAACATCAACAATTTCATGCTTAAAGAATCCTTAGAGAAAAAAGAAGTTGATTACGCAGGTACTACTGGAGATATTATTGATGTATTTTATCAATATGAAGATGAGTTCTCTAAATGTATGAAATGTTATGGTTGTCGTGAAGCATGTCCATTATGTTACTGTGACGACTGTTGTCTTGAAACTGAAGGTCCTGAATGGGTGCCTGGTGGATATACTCCTGCTGCTCCATTTTTCCACTTAACACGTTTGGTACACATGGTTGATGCATGTACTAACTGCGGTCAATGTTCTGAAGTTTGCCCATGTGAAATTCCAGTTGCTAAAGTATGGAGTACTGTAAACAACAAAGTTAAAGACATCTACGGATATGTCTCAGGTATGGGTAGTGATGACCCACTTCCATTTACCGATCATGTATCCAAAGCTAAATGGTTATAAGGATTTTCCCTTATTACCTTTATTTTTTTTTTTTTTACCAATACTCAAATAACTGTGTTATAATTTTTTTTAAAAAAATATAATTATAAATTAAAGGGTTCACGTTGATTAATTCCTTTAATGAAAATTTCTTCTATTTGTTCTTCACTTTCACCATTTCTAACATGTGAAATAAGCTCAACAAGATTATCATTTCTAAGCAAGCATGGTTTGATTTTACCGTCTGGAGTTATTCTTAATCTAGAGCATTTTGAACAGAATTTGGCATTATCAACAGGTTTAACTACCTCAATTTCGCCCCCGTTAATGTAATACTTTTTACGTCCTTGCATAAATTTACGTTCATACATATCATCAGCTATATCCGCTATCTCATTTTCAATGCTGTCCAAATTATAGTGATATTCTTTGCTGAATTTGTCTTCATCACAGTTTTCACTTTCAATCAATTCAATAAGTTGAAGAACAATATTGTTTTTTTTACAGAATTTAAACATTTCTTTGATTTCATTTTGGTTAATGTCTTTCATAATAACCATATTGATTTTAACAGGATACAATCCAACTTCAACGGCTTTTAAAATTCCTTTTTTAGCATCTTCAAGGTAATCTTTTTTAGTAATAAACTCGTATGTATCTTTGTCTAGTGTATCAAGGCTGACATTAACACGATCAAGACCTGCCTCTTTTAAATCTTCAGCATATCTCTCTAAAAGTATGCCGTTTGTTGTCATTGATATGTCTTCAAAGTCAAGACTAGCTATTTTTTCAACGATTCTCACAATATCTTTTTTAAGTAATGGTTCACCGCCTGAAAGTCTGATTTTGCGAACACCGATTTTTTTAGCGACTTTGCAAATTGTGTATAACTCATCAGCAGTCATTTCATCTCTTGAGCGAACCATTCCATCATGATGGCAATATAAACAATTCACATTGCACCTGTTTGTTATTGTGATTCTTAGTGAAATAATGGGTCTTTCATATTTGTCTAAAACTACATTTTCAAGCATTTTAAATCTCTTCCACTTTGATTTTTATTTTATTGATTTTTGAATCTATTTTTAGACTATTAACAATTGCATAAATGGTTTCCTTTAGAATGCCTTGAGTAAAATCATTTATTTTAACATCATGGTTATTGGTTTTAAGAATTATATTGGCATCAATCAAATCTTCTGTAATGTTGGATATTTCAATATCGATAAGTTTAGCTTCCTCTTTGGTTTTAATTGATTTTATCATTCCTTTTATGGAATTTGCAACAATATTTTCACTAAATCCATTGATTTCAAGTATTTCATCATTTATGTAAATGGCGCATTTAGCTTCAATTGGATTTTGCGGAGTATTGTCATTTGGAATAAGTATTTCTATTTTTCCAACATCCCTTACTCCAAAGTCCTTGAGATTTAATGTATTTATGACTCCGATAACTTCTTGTTTTAGATAATCACTTACAAATCTATTAAGGCCAATTACATGACCATCTATTGATAAGTAGCTGTGGATTTTATCTAAATCATCAACACTTAAATTTCCTTGACGAATTTCATTTGCAATTGCTTTTCCATTATTAAATCCACAGTTATTTAGAAATAATGTATCAATTATATCATGACTTCTTTCTTCAATAATATTGCATAATTCACTCACGCCATCTGCATCAATTGTAAATGAATCTATTTCTTTTATGGTATATTCGTCTCTGACATCTGGGGAGGTTATTATTTTTGGATAGTTGTAATCTTTAAATCCTTCAATGATTACAAAGTCAAAGTCATCAAAATGTTTTAGCAGGTATAATATTCTATTTAAGTCATGCTCTTTTTTTGAGTTAAAAAAAGTTGTTGATCCAACACCGACTACTAAATTGGCTCCGGCTTGTTTATGTTTCCATGTATCGGTATTTTCTTTATCCATTTCTATTGAATGGTGTGAATGTTTGATAGAGCATACATTGTATCCTCTTTTTGTCATTTCTTCTATAACTTTTACAGTTAATGAAGTTTTACCGGTATTTTTTTTACCAACTATAGATACTATTTTCATATTCAACTCCCCTTAATCCATTATTATGTTGTTTGTATTAATTAAAAATTTCTAATGTCATTTATGTGTAGTTACTACACATTTAGGTAAAACTAAAAATTAGTGGCGATTTTCCTTGAATTTGTAATACTTTTTCGTTAATTTTGTATTAATTATTTTGTGTAATTTCACTAGTTTTTTAAAAATTTAAAGATTATAATTTGTTTAAGATAGCTATAAACTTTAAATTATCTTATTTAGTAGGATTTACGTATAATTAACTTTTATTTTATGAAATAATTTAATTAAATTAATTTTAAAAATTTTAAATGTGTAGTTTTCCCACAGTAATATTTAATTATTTCGGCTTAAATCTAGTAGGCAACTATATTTATATAAGAAAACATATGTGTTATCATTACACATTGGTGGTTTTCAAATGCCCAAACATATTGCATCTGGTCTTAAATATTTGGCTGCGGTCAAGTTGAAGGATGCTGGTGAAAGTCATCAAGCGATTGCTGATGAGTTAGGTGTTGATAGATCTACCATATCACATTACTTGAATGGTAGGAACTTATCTTGGAACTCTATTGATGTTGCAAGAACAATAACCGAATTATGTCCACGTGATTTCTTGAATATGACCGAGGCAATATTTGACGAACCAGAACAGAGTCGAAAAATTGTGAATATTTGCAGAGAAAGAAATTTCGAAGTAATTATAGATGATTCTTGTATTGGTTGCGGTTTATGTGTAAATGCATGTTCAATGAAAGCTATTCAATTAGAATCATTGAAAGCACATGCAGACTCCATACAATGTTGTGGTTGTACGCTATGTAGCGACGAATGCCCAACTGATTCTATAAAAATTTTGGAGATTGAGTATGATTAGAAATTTAAAAGAGGTTAAAGACAACAACTTTGACATCACAAGATCAGCAGAAGAAGTTAGAAACTTATCTTTCAATGATCATGTTTGTTTAGGATGTGGAATTTGTGAATTTACTTGTCCTGTTGAAGCAATTACATTAAATCCAATTGCTATCGACGCACGTAACAGAATTTCCAACGATATCTATTTCAGTGGTCACGACAAGATTGCTCAAAACTTCCGTGAGGATTTCGATGTTCAAAGAATAAGCATTGACGAAAGTAAATGTGTATTATGTGGTATGTGTAGTGGTTTATGTCCTGTTGACGCTTTAGTATTAACTATTGATGGCGTACCAATTAAAGAAATTGATGCATATCCTCATTACAACGCTTTCTCAAAAATTGATGATGACGAATGTATTTACTGTAAAAGATGTGAAATTGCATGTCCTCGTGATGCTATTGTCATTGATAGAGTTTTACCAAGCCGTGCAGATTTAGTGACAGGTGAAATCGAAGTTGATGATGATGAATGTATTTATTGTGGGGTATGTGAAGAATTATGTCCTGCAGAAGCAATTGTCGTTGATAAAGAAACTGGTAAAGAGTCCATTGTTATAGACAAAGATAAATGTGTATACTGTTTAGTATGTAAAAAATCTTGTCCTACTAACGCTATTAAAGCTGTTTGCAGATCCTGTAGTTATGGAGAATATGATTTAGATCCTTCTAAAGCTGTTGTTAAAGGAAACTCTGTCATTGACTCAGAACTTTGTGTATTCTGTGGTTGGTGTGAAGGAGTATGTCCTACCGATGCAGCAAAACATAAAAAACCATTCCAAGGTTCTATTGAAGTTGATCAAGAAAAATGTCAAGCTTGTGGAGCTTGTGTCGATATTTGTTCTTGTAATGCATTAGCATTCCCCACATCTTCTGGTCCTGGTTCTAGATTAGATCATATCATTGCATATGATGAATATTGTGTAAGATGTAAAGCATGTGCAAATGCATGTCCTAACGGAGCGATTACTGTAAAAAGAACTGAAATTGACCACACACCTATTGGCTCAACTACTTGGAAAGAAGCTTTAGATGCAATTAAGGACTAGGTGATTCGATGGAACTTAAAGTTAATCAAGATAATTGTTTAGGATGTGGAATTTGTGTAATTTCATGTCCTGTTAACGCTGCTATCAGTCCGGAAAATGCTGGTGGTAATGGTGCTAAGACTGAAGAAGTTATTATGATGGTAGAAAACGGATTTATTAAACTTTTCAGTAAAGATAAATGTGAATTGTGTGGGACATGTCAAATGTTTTGCCCAGTAAATGCCATATGGTTAGAATAGGGGGATTAATTTATGTATTATGCTAATACTTATTTAGAAAAACCTGTAGTGCCTGATGTAAAAATTACTGGTGAAGGAACTACCGATGTTTTAAAATGTATGTTAAACACCGGTTCTGACATTTACCAAGGCGCTTGTAAAAAAAGAGGTTCTACTTTAAAAGAGGAATACAAAAATGCTTCTGGTACTTGTTATATGGATCCTAGAGATATGGCAAAATTAGGTGTAAACAACTGGGATACTGTACTTGTAAAAACTGATTTTGGGGAAGTAGTAGTAAACTGTGCAGTATCAAGAGATGCACCTCACGAAGGAACTGTATTCATTTGTAAAGGACCATGGGCTAACACTATTGTAAGTCACGATACTTACTGTTGTTCTGACCCTACTTATAAAGGAATCAAATGTACTGTTGAAAAAACAGACAGAAAAGTATTACTCATGGCTGATTTAATGAGATGGGTATACAAAAAATATGTTGACGAAGAAGATGACGATGTTGTTGAAAACATGGAATCTTTAGGTGAATTACCTGTTTATCATGGACGTAAATGGAAGGAGTTGAGTGACCATGACTTATGAACCGCCTATAACTGATTATGATTACATTGTTGAAAATTGTACTTGTGCATTCTGTGGTTGTAACTGTGATGATTTAGATTATTTGATTAAAGATAATCACGTAGTTGCTGTAAGACACGCATGCAGATTAGGAGCAAGTAAAATTATGGAAGATATGGACCAAAGATTGCTTGTTCCAATGATTAGGGATGAAAATGGAGAACTTAAAGAAGTTGACTGGGATACTGCTTTAGATAAAGCTGCTGAATATATTGCTAATTCCATCAGGCCTGTATTTTACGGTTGGTCTGAAACATCTACTGAATGTATGAAAGAAGGAGTAGCATTAGGCGAATATATTGGTGCAGTATTAGATAACCAAGCTACTATCTGTCACGGACCTTCTCTCCAAGCTGTACAAAATGCAGGTTACCCTATTCAAACCTTAGGGGAAGTTCAAAACAGAGCAGATGTTGTTGCTTACTCTGGAAGTAACGCTATGAACTCTCACCCAAGGCACATGGCAAGATATGCTGTGTTCTGCAGAGGATATTTCAGACAAAGAGGAAGATTCGACAGAACCGTTGTTACCATGGATCCTAAATTCTCAGATACTGCAAAATGTTCTGACAAATGGATAGGATTTGAACAAAACGGAGATTACGGTTTCTACAATGCTATTAGAGCAGTTCTCAGAGGAAAAGAATTATACCAAGATGTAATTTCTGGAATTCCTAAAGAAGATATTTACGAATTAGCAGAAGAAATGAAAAATGCGGAATTCGGTGTTCTCTTCTTCGGTTTAGGTTTAACCCACACTTTATCAAAACAAAGAAACATTGATATTGCTATTAAAATGGTTCAGGACTTAAACAAATACAGTAAATGGGGTCTTACTCCAATGAGAGGTCACTTTAACGTAAACGGATTCAACATTTTCATGGCATTCGAATGTGGTTTTGCTTTCGGTGTTGACTACTGTAGAGGTTACCCAAGATACATGTTAGGAGAAACTAACACTATCGATTTATTAGTAAGGGAAGAACCAGATTGTTTCATGGTTATTGCAGCTGACCCAGGTGCTCATTTCCCTAATGGTGCAAACCAACACTTAGCTAACATTCCAGTTATTCAAATCGATATTCACTGGGGACCATCAACTGAATTAGCTGATGTAGTATTGCCAGGTTCATTCATCGCTGTAGAATGTGCCGGTACCAGTTATCGTATGGATGGAGTTCCTATCTACATGAAAAAAGCAATCGACAAACCAGAAACCTGTCGTGACGACGAATGGATTGTCCGTGAATTAAAAGAAAGAGTAATGAAACTCAGAGAAGAGCCAAATGTAGCTCCAAAATATGTGCCAAATCCAAACGCACTCTAAAGGTGATATAATGGAATATATTCTTAAAAACGGTATTGTCTACGACCCTGTTAATCAAATCAACGGAGAAAAAAAAGATGTCATGTTTAAAGATGGAATTATTGTAGATGATGTTTCCGCTGATGCTAAAGTCTTAGATGTTACTGATAAAATTGTCATGCCGGCAGGTATTGACCCTCACTCACATGTTGCAGGTCCTAAATTAGTAGTAGGAAGATTATACAGACCTGAAGATTCTAGAAGAGGTGTTACTCAAAAAACTAAAGTATTAAGATCAGAATCTGGTTTCTCCATCCCAAGTTGTCCTGCAACTGGTTATAGATATTCAAGATTAGGTTACGGTACTGTTGTAGAAGCAGCTATGCCTCCTCTTGAAGCAAAACACACTCACGAAGAAATTGCAACTATTCCACAATTGGACATCCCAGCCATGCCGTTATTCGGTAACAACTGGTTTGTACTGGAATATGCTAAAGACAATAATATTGAAGACTTATCTGCATTTATTTCAGCATGGTTAAAAATATCCAAAGGTTACGGAATTAAAATCGTAAATCCATGTGGAAGTGAAGCATGGGGTTGGGGTATGAACGTACATGGTTTCAACGATAAAGCACCATACTTTGATGTAACTTCTAAAGAAGTTGTTATTGCACTTGCAAAAGCAAACGAAATGTTAAACTTACCTCACTCTATACACATTCACCCTAACGACTTAGGACACCCTGGTAACGTACCAACTACTCTTGAAACTATGGATGCTGTAAAAAACATTAAAAAAGGATCAGGAGCAGCTGAAATCAGAAACCAAACTATGCATGTATGTCACTTACAATTCCACTCTTACACAGGTAACAGTTGGAAAGATGCAGCATCTGGTGCTGAAGAAATAGCTAAATATGTTAACAAAAATGATCATGTTACTTGTGACGTAGGTCAAGTAACTTTAGATGAAACTACTACTATGACTGCAGATGCTCCTATGGAATATGACTTATTCAAATTATCTGGTCTTAAATGGACTAACAAGGATATTGAATGTGAAACTGCAGCTGGTATCATTCCATGTATTTACTCAGGTAAAAACCCAGTTAACACTTTACAATGGGCTATTGGTTTAGAATTATTCTTACATATTGATGACCCATGGAAAGTATGTTTAACTACTGACCACCCTAATGCGGGACCATTTACTAGATATCCTAGAATTATCTCTTGGTTAATGAGTAATCAAAGAAGGATGGAAATGATTGAAAACAGAGAAGTTCACAAATGGGCAGAAAAAAGAACTACCCTTGCAACTCTCGACAGAGAATACGATTTCTATGATATTGCAACTATTACAAGAGCGGCTCCAGCTCAAATCTATGGATTCACTGACAGAGGAGCACTTACTCCAGGATACAGAGCAGACATTGCAGTATATGACATAAATCCTAATGAAATTGATCCATCTAGACAAGCTGCTGATATCGAAAAAGGTTTCGATGTTGCTCAATACACTATTAAAGATGGTCAAATCTTAGTAAAAGACAAAGAAATTGTTAAAGTTAAAGAAAGTCAAAACATTTGGGTTAACGTAAAAGGATGGGAACAAAAAGAACAAAAAGTCATTGACAGTATTATGCCGTTCTTTACTCAATACTACTCAGTTAAATGGGAAAACTATCCTGTACACGATCACTACGTATCCAACCCAATTAGAATAGACGTTGAAGGTAAATAGGGGTGTTTATTGTGAAAACAATTACATTTGATCAAATTAAAACTTCTTCAATCGCTTTAGAATTTGATGAATTAATTCCTGATGAAATTTATTCATGGACTGAAGCCGATTTCGCAAAATATCAAGTACCTATCGGAAACTCCAGATTCCCAATTACTGACTTCTTCAAAATAACCGTTGAAGGGGATGCAATGGGTGCTGATGATGTAGAAATGATTTTAAATGGAGATTTAAACAGAGTAAAATACATCGGTTGTAAAATGAGCGGTGGTAATATCGTATGTAACAGTAGTGTGGATTTACACGTTGGTGCAGAAATGTCCGGTGGATCTATTCTTGTTAAAGGTAATGCAGCAGCTCACGCTGGAAGAGAAATGTCCGGCGGTTATCTTGAAATCGAAGGAAATACCAAAGAATTTACTGGCGCTTCTTACATTGGTGAATGGAGAGGTATGACTGGTGGACAAATCGTTGTTGGAGGTAATGCTGGAAAACAATGTGGTGAATGTTTAACTGGTGGAAGGATTCACGTTAAAGGTAACTGTGATATCTTAGCCGGTATCCACATGACCAAAGGTATTATCGAAATTGACGGTGATGTAAACCGTTGGCCTGGTGGACAAATGAAAAACGGTAACATCATTATTCACGGATTCCTTGGAAGATTACTTGAAGGTTTTGTTCTTGACGGTGTTGTAGTTGATCCTGAAATAGAAGGAATCGCATTCCCGGGCAAATATATTAAATATACTGGAGATATTGGTCTTAATGGTAAAGGCAACCTTTACTTAGATGCCGAAGCTAACAAAGAAAAATTAGCTAGCTACGGTGAATTAGACGACGAATATACTTCAATCAGAGAATACAGGAATTTATAATTCCTTTTCTTTTCTTTTTTTTTTTAAGATAGTGGTATTTATGGTAGAAGAAATTCAAATGACTTTAGAAGAATCAATTGAATATGTTAGGAATAATGTTAAGGTGAGAGATATTTTGGAGATTTCTTATAGTCGTATTTTTGCTCCAGGTGAAGTTTTAGGGATCACGGAAGAGGATGAAATGACTGGAGAAGGTCTTAGGGTAGGCCTACAGTTAACTGGTGAAATCTTAAATCAATCTATTGAAGTTGATTTTAATGAGATCGGTGAAGATCTAATTGAAATGAGACATATCCATGACGATAAAGAACTCATTATTGAGGTTCTTTAGATTGTTCTTTTTTTATTTAAAATTTTTTTGTTCGTATAAATACAAACATTTATATGCTGAAAAACATATCTTAATATATCGGAGTTGATTATCATGAAAGAATTAGAACTTACAACAGAAGAGGCAGTTAAATACTTAAAGGAAAATGTAAAGATTCATGATAAAATAGAAATTTCATACAATAGAATTTTTGCAGAAGGAGAAATTTTAAATGTTGATTTTTCCGAATATTTTGGAGAACCAGGTTTCAGGATATTGGTACTTCTTGAAGAAAGCGATCTTGGAGCCACTGTCGAAATAGATGTGTATGAGGTTGAAGAGGATATAATTGAATTTGTTCACTATCCTAAAAATGGTGAAGAGGTGGATGTAACTGTAATTTAATTACAGTCTTTCCATTTTTTCAAATGGAAGTAATTTTTCCATAGCTTTAACTTCAATATCAATACCTTTTTCTTTTACAGCACCAATAGAGTTAAGTCCCCCACCAGTTATAACTCCAAAATTATAATTATCAACTTTTGAATTATAAACTAGCTCTCTTGGCTTTCCGATTTTATAAACTGAAAATCCGATATTATTTAAAATATTTAATAATTCCACGGTGTATTCTCTTGTAATATATGGAATTTCTTTTACACTAGCTAATATTTTATTCGGACCTGTGCTTCCTGAGATGTCTGTCATATTTTTTGATAAAAATATCTTATGGGGATCTAAGGTCGTTCCGTTATATGATATTAACTCAATGAATAATGGCGGTTCGGTTAACTCAAGCAATCCGCTATATTTTGGATTGCTCATTATTCCGTTGTTTATTAAAATTCCATCAATACTTAAACTACAGATTGTAGCTATGCCCACTTTATTAACATCATTCGGATGATTTACAAGTCTAAAATAAGGATTTATGTATTTTGGATTGTTATTGTATGTATCCTCCATAATCCTTAATGCTTCATCAATGTCATCCTTATTAACAAATGATACATTAGCTATAATCTTTCCCTTTTGTTTTTCCATGTCAAAATTAACTTGCTGGATTAAATTCCATGACTTTGAAAGTAAAAATGATATTTTAGGATGTTTTTCAACAGAAGGTGTTGCTAACTGTTTTTTGATATCTGGGGTTATTGGTTTTAGTGAATTGAATGGCGCGATATCTTCAGCTATATTTATATGGATGTCTTCACCTGATTCTTTGATTGCACAAAATGGAGTTATGCCTCCAGTTATTGTTATTCCAACCATTCCTTCGGGAACGGGCAGGCCTAACAAATCTTTTCCTTCATCAGATATTCCAATTACGCCTCCTATTCCAATTCTATCCAATTGTTTAATCACGTCTATTGTTTTTTCTTTTGCAATTCCTGGAATTAATCTGAAGTTTGCAGGTATTATTCCGCTACCTTCATGGACTAAATCAGTTACAGAGGTCAAATTAGCATTTGAAAATGCATCCAGAGGACTTATAGATGTTTTTTTGTAAGATATGATTTCTGTGAAATTTATAGGGCGATTGTCTTCAATTTTTAGAAGCCCTCCATATTGTGGTTGTGATACAATGCCATGGTTTAGAAGCACTCCGTCAATCGTTGTTCCGCAAATTGTAGTGACATCAATTTTCCCAGTTTTTTTGTCTTCATTTAAATGAACGTAAGGACTAACAGAAAGACCACTTCTGAAAATTTCTTTCATTATATTAAACGATTCTTCATTATAAAGAGTCGAGGTATTGACAACCACATTTCCCTTTTGTGTGTTATAGGAGAAGTCAGTCAAATATATCATTTCCTCAAATCTTGAGTAAATGAAGTCAACTTGATCATAAATTAATCCTTTTTCAAGCTTGGCACGACCTAAATCAGTTATTATTCTTCCAGAATAACCTTTCTTTTCAGTATATCCTTTTTCATCCAAAATTTGCATGTGATATCTGACAGCACGTTCACCTAAATCAAAACCTTTCTCTTTTAACTCATCAGCAATTAACTTAGATCCTGTAGGTTTTTCTTGTTTTGCAAGAATTCTTAAGATTTCTATCATTCGATGTTCTGATTCTGACATGAAAAGCCTCACAAAAAAATTAATATGTGGATTAGATGTCTAAATATTTTTTCTGTTCATATCCAAATACCTGAACACGGTATTCGTCCCATTCTTTATATTTCAACTCTAAGAACTTTTCACTTATGTGTGGTCCAAGTGCATTTAATATAAGCGGGTCTTCTTCAAGGGCATGGTAAGCTTCCCATAAGCTGGTTGGCAATATTTTGATTCCCCTTTCTGCAATTTCCTCTTCGCTCATGCTGTAAATGTCCTCTTCTACAGGACTTCCAGGGTCGATTTTGTTTACAATGCCGTCAATTCCTGCTTCAAGCATCACTGTAAATGCAAGGTAGGGATTACATGCAGGGTCTGGTGACCTGTATTCAATACGTGTTGCTTTTCCACGTGCTGCAGGAACTCTAATCAAAGCAGAACGATTTCTTAAACCATAAGCCATGTATACTGGAGCTTCATAACCTGGCACTAAACGTTTATATGAGTTAACAATAGGGTTTGTAATTGCGGTAATTGCTGGAGCATGTTTGAATAATCCTCCTATGAAGTGGAGCGCATCTTTTGAAAGACCGTTTTCCGAGTCAGGATTAAAGAATAAGTTTTTATCTCCTTTAAATACGGATTGGTGGCAATGCATTCCACTACCGCTTACGCCGAAGAATGGTTTGGGCATGAAGGTTACTCTATAATCCATCTGGTCAAAAGTAGCCATATTGTCTACAATAGCTTTAATAGCTTGTTTAAAGGTGATTACTGCATCAGCAGTTTTAAGCGCATCTTTAAATTTAAATGCAATTTCGTTTTGCCCCGGTGCTACTTCGTGGTGGGACGCTTCAACTTCAAAGTCTAAGTCCTCTAGGTTTAAAGTTAGCTCTCTTCTGAAATCAGTTCCCTTATCTAGAGGTTCAACATCAAAGTAACTTGCCTCATCGTATGGAGTCGGGTATCCATTTTCATCAATATCTACAATAAAAAACTCTGGTTCAGGACCGATATTGTATTGCAGACCCATATCGGCAATATGTTTAAGGGATTTTTTAAGCAATCCTCTTGGATCTCCTATAAACGGATCTCCATCAGCTGTCCATACATCACAAATAAATCTGCAGGTTGCAGATTCTTCCGGCCTCCAGGAAAGTCTTGAATAAGTGTTGATGTCTGGTTTTAAAATTAGGTCACTATCATTAATTCCAACAAATCCTTCGATAGAAGATCCGTCAAATAGCATTCCTTCGTTGAATAATCCATTCATGTCTTCGCCATTAAATGGAATAACTATAGTTTTTACTCTTCCATTAATGTCAACAAATTGTAAACGGATAAACTTAATGTTATCCTCTCTCATTTTTTCGGCTATCTTTTTAATTTTTTCTTCTGAAATGTCACTCATTATTATAGCTCCAATGTTCAATAGTCGGAAAACATCTTCCTATTAGAAGTATATTTTCCTTTTGTAGTATATAAACTTTTATATGTATTTGTATATTGGGATTTTTAGTATATTAATGTATAAGTTTTATTTTTTTTTCATAAAAATAATTCATCAAATTTTAAAAAATAATATTTTTCTGTTCAAATTCATTCATAAAATATATAAAAATTTAACTTAATGTTAAATTTCTATTAAATTAAATGAATTCAAATCTAAAAGGTCAAAGGTTAGTAGCTTCGGACTGACAGTAACTTTTCCAAGGCCGGTTATAATTTTATAAGCTTCCATGGCTTGCATGCATGAAACTAAATTTGGAGTTGGGCCAAATACTGGAGGAGTATGTGATGTCACATTTTTCAAACTTTCCATAACCTCCTCTGTTAAGTCCTTGCCACATGATGGAAGATTGAACATTTTCTCATAACTTTTAGTATTTGGAAGAAATGTTGTAACTTGGCCTTGTGTGGCTTCAACAGCACCATGAACAAAGGGAATCTTATGTTCACGGGATTTTCTAGATACAATAACTCTTGTTAGGACATTATCAAGTGCATCCATAACAATACTTGAGTTTTCAATGAGTTTATCTATGTTTGCCGGGTTTACATGCTCTGTATAATATTCAACATCGATTTCGGGGTTAATGGATTTAACTCTTTTGGCTGCGGCTTTGCTTTTTTTTTCATTTAATGTTTCTTGTGTGGACAGGACTTGCCTATTCAGGTTAGATACATCAAAAACATCCTCATCAACTAAAATGAGTTTGCCGACACCCAATCTTGCAAGCATTTCAATGGTCATTCCACCAATGCCTCCGCATCCAATAACGGCAATTGTCGAGTTTTTAAATTTTTCTTGATCTCTTTTATCTATAAGGGTCATCTGACGGGTTAACATTTCCCAATATTGTGACATATTATCTACCTAATAATGATTAAACTCTTCGCCAAAGTAATCATGTACTTTTCTAAGTTCTTCTGGAATATCCAGCATCTGTGTACAGAATGGCAGGCATTCTTCACAACCAATACAACTGTCTGCTCTTGAATCATCATCAATTAAAGAAAAATACTGCATTGCACTAGCTTTAGGATTTCCCATCATGTGTGCAATGTTATATTCGGCAAAACAGTTTATAATGTTCACACCATGAGGACAAGGCATGCAATAGCCGCAACGACTGCAGTCATTCCCAATAAACGTCCTGTAAGTTCTTGCAACTTCACGTATCAATTCCAGGTCGTTGTCTGATATTTCATCTAGTTTTGAAGCTATTTCGATATTTTCTTTAACTTGTTCAAAACTTGTCATGCCGCTTAAAACACAATCAACATCATTGCGGTTCCAGAGGTATTGGAAAGCCCATTGGATAGGAGTTCTTTCAATTTCGGCCTGATTCCACAAAGCATTTACCTCGCTTGGAATATTCTGAACCAGTCTGCCTCCTCTTAAAGGCTCCATAATCTCACTTCCAACATTGATTTGCCTTAAATAGTTAAGCCCCATTGCTCCTGACTGGTAATATTCATCTAAATAGTTCATTTGGGTTAGGCATACTTCCCATTTGGGATATTCATCAAGAATTTCAATCAGGTAATCCACTTCAATATGTGAGGAAAATCCAACATGTTTGACTTTGCCTGAACTTAAACAGTCATCTAGGAAGTCTAAAACATTTAAATCTTTAACTTTATACCATTCTGGAACTGTTAGGGAGTGAAGCAGGTAAATATCGATATAGTCAGTTTGGAGCTTTTCAAGCTGTTCATCCAGATATCTGTCGAAATCCCTGAAATCTTCCATTAACCAGGAGGGGGATTTTGTCTGAAGCAACACTTCTTCTCTTAGGGAATTTTCACTTAAAAATTCACCAACAAAGTTTTCACTTTCCCCATTATCTCCTAAATTTTCGCTGTGATAAGAATAAGCTGTATCAATTAAATTAATGCCATTTTCAATAGCGTATGAAAGCATTTTCGCCGATTCTTCTTTATAAATGTCTCCATTATTCGCTTTAGTCGGAAGTCTCATCGTTCCAAAACCGAGTCTGGATACTTCAAGGTTTGTTTTTCCAAGTGTGTTGTATAACATTTCAATCCCTTAAATGCTATTCTGTTAAAATAAATATAAAATTGTTATGTTTTTGGGAAAATTGTTATAAAAAGAAGTTAAGATGAATATATTCCTGGGATTTAGGATGCCGGGGGCGGGATTCGAACCCGCGATCTCACGGTATCCCAGGAATAAGCTAGAGCACTGCTTTATTACCCTATGAGCCGTGCGCTCTAACCGGCTGAGCCACCCCGGCATCTAACAACTATATATATTTTAATCATTACATTTAAAGTTTTTGTTTTTTGGCCGGATTTTGATAATTTTCCCGTATTTTTTTTAAAAAATCTTGGCCTATACTTTGTTCCACTAGTTTGATAGCAATTGAATTAGGATATGTGGAAGTTGTATCTGAGAAGGTAGAAGTGAATCAGGATTATGGTCCTGATTTTTGCCGACAAGAATATGATGCTCAAGCTAAAGCTGTTGCTATGGCTGAGAGAAGGTTATCATATTTTTTAATTTCACTTGTTCCTTATTTGACAGTCCGGCAGTCGTGTTTTTCGCATGTTTTCAGTTTAAAAACGCTTTTTTGAAATATTTTTTATTCAAATTGCACACATTACATTTTTTATCTTATCTAAACATATTATGCAAATTGCACAAATTATATTTTTTATTAAATTTAAACAGGTTATGCAAATTACATACATTTAATTGTGATAAAACCAAAAATATTTATCAGGTGATTATATGAATGAACTGGCATGGGGAACTAATAATGACTTAAATGATAATCAATTTTACAATAGGGTTGAAGATATTGAATTCATTTCCAATTTACTAAAAAGCAGCCGATATGGCACATCTCCCTCAATTTTACTGACAGGCCTTCGTGGTGTTGGCAAATCTGCATTAATGAAAAAAATACAGAAAAATTTTCGAGACGAAAACTATTTGATTGTTTACATTGACTTGTCCGCCTCAAACGCTTATCAAACAGACGAATTTTCAAGAGAATCCATCATAGAATTAATCTATGACCAAATCATAAATGAATGTAGGGAATCTGGAATTACAACTGTTGATAAGAAGATAGAAAAGTACATTAAAACTCATGATGTTGCTTTAAAGGAAATAGTAAATATTAAGGGGTATCCGGTGCCATTCTTATGGACTAAAAGGAATTATAAAAAATTAGCTAATTTTGTAATGGAACTGCCTCAATACTTATATGATGAATATGATGAAAATATTAATGGAATATTCCTGTTTTTCGATGAATTTCAAATTATTAAAGAACTGGGAGATGATTTAACTGATTTTCTATGGTATATGAGAAGTTTCATACAAAAACAAAACAATGTTTCTTATGTATTTTCAGGAAGTATGAGTGTTAAAGATAGTCTTATTGAAGAAATTGCAGGTAGCAACGGAGCATTTGGAGGAAGAATTCTTACAATTGAGATTAAACCGTTTTCATATGAAACAACAAAAAACTACTTAAACGATAATGCGGAATACTTGAAATTTACAAAGGATGGTTTTGACCAATTCTATAATTGCACAAAAGGAATACCATTTTATATCAACATATTTGGAAATTTGCTGCCTAGAAATGTGGATTTGGATTCAGCTTCAGTCAAAGAGAATTTCATTAAATTTTTACCGGTACTGGCTATGCATTTTTCAAATTCCTGGTTTAGATTAAGTCTTCAGGAACAAAAAATTTTAACAACACTTCTTGATGAATCATTAAATAGGTCAGGAATTGCTAAAAAGTTAAGGGTGACTAGTGGCGCGATAGGCAGATCACTAAACAGACTACAAGATAATGGATTAATCGAAATGGAGGATAACAATTATTGCATACCGAACTTTGTTTTTAAAGCATGGCTGAAAAATGAATATGAAACCAAAGGAGTATATCCATATAAAAGCATATAGTTTAAATTTCATGATAACCAATGTCTGGAAATAAAGAGTATAGTCAATTCAATTCATTTAAAAAAATATGAGCATTCTATGGGATTGTCAATTTGTTAGGTCTTCATTTCGTCTTTTTATCCAGCTATCTTTTGTGTATTAATGCACTCCATAATCCTGTTTTATAACTTCTTTTTTCATATTTGGGCATTGTATTACCATTGAAATTCTCTAATTTATTATTTGTACTTTCTAATTTGTCTTTATAATTTTTTTCAAGGAATTTTAGAAATTTTTGATATTCTGAGGAAAAGTTCTTTTTCAAAATATTCGGCTAAATGTTCTGGATAATGTTTTGAATAATTTAACTGAAAACATTCAGTATTAACATAGAAGATGTGGATAAGTACAAAACAGAAGCACAAATATTAAAAGAAGAAAATAAAAATTATAAAGATAATCTAAACGAGTTATGGGATGAAATTAATAATATGAAAGAAAGAGAAAAAATATGGAATGAATATACTGCGAGGGATTAAATCTGTAAATGAGTGTCCGCCAAAACTCAAAAATTAATTTTTGACAAACACAAATTAATGCTTCGATTGTAAAATAAAGAAAATTTTATCTAGATGAATTTACTTTTGGCAGACACCTAGATGAAAATAATTAACATAGTTAAATTTATACCATTTAATAACCTATTTATTAATCATATTATCAAGTGAAGGTTTAATAAAAATGGAATTATTTGGAATAACTTTAAATACAAGAATGGTGATTTGGTTTGGTTTACATGGATTAATAATAGTAGATATTATTTTAATCACAATAGCTATGATTTTCACATTACCATCAAATATTGCCAGGGGTATTCAATCATTCGATTTTGTCGTGTGTATTCTTTTATTAAGTGAATGGACAATTAATTTCTATTTATCCAAACCTAAAAAAGTTTTTTTAAAGCAAAAGGACAATATAATTTCGTTAATTGCATCTATTCCATTTGATGTGATTTTACCTGCTGTTATTCCAGGAGTGAATCTTTTAAGGTATCTTAGATTACTTAAATTATTAAGAATAATGGTTTTATTCAATAAATTATTTAATGGAATTTCAAATTTCATTAAAAAAACTAATATGGATAAAATAATTGGTGGAATTGTTTTCACAATACTACTTTTCACAATACTAATATATGTTTTTGGTAATAATTATAACTTATTTGATAGTTTTTATTTTGTTGTAGTAACATTAACTACTGTTGGATATGGAGATATAACTCCCAATACTTTCAATGAAAAATTAATTACAATTATTTTAATTTTTATCGGGATTTTAGTGTTTTCTACAATTACTGGTGCGATATCTTCCTTTTTAACTGATAGAATACTTGATGATGAAGAGGAGGATATAAGTAATAATTTCAAGATAATCTTTGATGAATTAGATAAAACACATGGAGAAAATCAAATGCTGAAAGAAAATATTCATGATTTAAAAAAGGATATGGATATTTTAAAAGAGATGTTAAAAGAAAAATAAAACAATTTTACATGGGGTTAGAAGTTTGCCATTATCACAATCAAAATTAAATGTCGATAAAAATGAAATAAAAAGAGGAGAAAAAATATTAAAAGATATTATGGGCGGAAAACTAGTTAAAAATCGTAAATTCGCTAGAAAACTGGCTTTAAACGGTTTTACAGTTAAAAATATTAATAAAACATGGAATAAAATCAACGAACAAATTAAAACAGAATTAAAAAATGGGGAATTAAACCTAGATGATATTGAAAAAAGAATTGATGAAATAATTTTAGAAATTTCTGGTAATTCTCATATAATCACAACAGAAGAAGAGTATGTAGAATTGTATGAAAAAAAAGCAAATGGAAAAACAAGAAGAATAAACAAAAATGTTAGAAGTCAACAAGACAGGATAAAACAAGAAATTCTTAGTAAAAGAAAAATTAGTATTCAGTTACCTTATCAGTCTAATGGTGTTAATTCTACTATAATTGGTGGTGCAGTATTTGGAACTGCAGGTTTAGGATTAGGTGCATTTGATGAAGGAAATATAAAATGGAAAAGAACAGAGTTAATATTAATGGATAATGGATTAAATGTTAAATCTAATGGTGCTGTTGCATTATATGAAGATATTAAAAGTGTTGTATTAGGTAAAAGAGGTTTTATTCACACTATCATGACAATCATTACTCATGATAAGAATAATTTAATATTTAAAGTCGCTAGTGAGGATTCTACTGTTTTAAAAGAAATTATTGAAGATAATCTTACTTCAAATATATGTTCAAGCAATGATGATATTTTGTTTAAATATGCTGAATTGTATGAAAAAGGTTTATTAACTAAAGAAGAATTTGATTTGAAAAAACAAGAATTATTTAATAAAGATTCTAAAAGTGTAGAGGAGGAAACTCCTCGATTCTGTGGTAATTGTGGGGAAGTTTTGAATATGGATGATAAGTTTTGCACAAATTGTGGAGCTAATTTAGATCACCATTAAACTTTTATATTTTTTGTACAATTTATTATTTTTTATTATTTTTTATTATACATGCCTAATAATATGTCTTCCAATCTATATATACTTAATTATTCTTAAAAATTACTATAACAAATTTTAAACAAATTATAAGTTAATTAAATAACAACAAGTTACTAAAAAACTAAATCTAATGAAAACAATCAAAGAAAAAAATACGCCAAAAATGAAAAACTCAAAAACAAAAAAATAAAAACACACCCAATAAACTTTTGATTAAAAAACCCAAAAACCATCAAAAAAATGAAAAATAAAAAAATAAACACAAAATACACACTCAAGACCTAACAATTGACAGTCCCATTTTTATTATAGTTAAATAAATAAGTTTTCAAATCATCATGAATAAATGCACTTGTAAATACTTAAATAAACATGATGTCGTCATGATAATTTTAGACAGCACCGGATAAAATGGGTGGCGGTATATGTGTTGCTATACTTACAGGAATACTTTGGAAATATCCATTTTCCGTAGTTAAATGTTAATTAAAGAAAATCGAATAATCCATTCCCCATTTGAGTTTTTCCATCAATATTAAGCCCAAAACCCAAAAGATTTAAATGTCTGGAATTCAAACAATAATATGGAGAATGGGCTGTTTTATTATTATTGATAATAATTATTTTCCATTACACTATTCATAATTTATTATTGGGATTTTTAAATAATGCCAAGTATTTTTTCAAGTGTAAAAAAAAGCAAGCAGTTGAATCGCTTAAATGTAAAATCCAAGCATTTTATGAAAAAACTTTAACAAAAATAAAAGTTCGAGTGAAAAGGAAAATTGATAAGAAACGGATTAAAAATTATTTAAATAAAGTACAGGGTTCTTTTTAAAGGTGATATAAATGGTAGAATATAATGATTGTAATGAAAAAGCAGATGATGAGGATGCATGGTTTGCTTGCACATTTTGTGATGAAAAAGTATATACTGAGTATGTAGAGTTTGTTTGCCCATATTGCGGTGAAACTGATAGGGGAGAAGGTTTTTACACTTGTGAAAATTGTGAAACACTCTTTGATCATGGAAAGGATTTATGGATATGTGAATATTGCCATAATAAAGGAAAAGAGGAAGATGAAGAAGAAAAATATTGTCCGGAATGCGGTGAACTCTTAGAAGATCCAAATTTTTGTTATAGTTGCAGTTGGCCAAATAATCAGGGTTGGATTGGAGAACACTACGGATAATAAAGCTAAAGCTTAAATAATGCGATAAATACAGTAATTATAAAAATCAAGCTATTGGACAGTTCACCGGGGAATATTTTTATAATTTAAGTGCATATATTAATCAAAAAAATATTTTATCACTTAAGTTTTTGAAAAATGTCACCAATTAAAAAGTTATATTTAATTACTTTTAAATTTAATAAAATATTATTTAACAAATTTTCAATGATGATATTATGAGTAAAGTAAAAGATATCTCACTTGCACCTGAAGGTGTAAGAAAAATTGAATGGGTTCAAAAACATATGCCTGTTTTAGAACACATTAAACAAGAATTTTTAGAAACTCAACCATTCAAAGGAATAACAATTGGCTCATGTTTGCACTTGGAACCTAAAACCATTAACCTAGGATTAACTTTAATGGCTGGCGGTGCCGAAGTGGCAATGACTGGTTGCAACCCATTATCTACTCATGATGATGCAGTAGCTGGAGCTGCTGACTTAGGCCTGAACGTTTATGGTTGGAGGGAACAAGACGATGAAGAATACTACCAAACCATTAACATGGTACTTGATCACAAACCGGACATAATCATTGATGACGGTGCAGACATGATTATGGTACTTCACAATGAAAGAACTGAACTCTTAAGTCATATTAGGGGGGCATGTGAAGAAACCACCACTGGGGTCCACAGACTTCAGGCAATGCATGCTGATGGCGCATTAAAATTCCCAGTTATTGCTGTAAATGATGCCTATACCAAATACTTATTTGATAATCGTTACGGTACAGGACAATCCAGTTTTGACGCGATTATGGGAACTACCAATATGGTAATTGCAGGCAAGACAATTGTCGTATGCGGATACGGTTGGTGTGGAAGAGGCCTTGCTTTAAGAGCGGCAGGTCTTGGTGCCGATGTAATCGTAACTGAAGTTGATCCAATCCGTGCACTTGAAGCTAGAATGGACGGATATCGTGTAATGACCATTCGTGAAGCTGTAAAACAAGCTGATTTAATCATTACCGTAACAGGCAATGCCGATATTATCTGTGGTGATGACTTTAAATACATGAAAGATGGTTGCATGCTTGCAAACTCAGGTCACTTCAATGTTGAAATCAATAGGGGAGATTTAGAGGTAATCTCAACTGAAGTAAAAGAAGTACGTGAAAGTATTGAAGAGTTCACCATTAAGGATGGACGTAAAATTTACTTATTGGCCGATGGAAGACTTGTTAATTTATCAGCTGCACGTGGACAAGGTCATCCTGCTGAGATTATGGATATGAGTTTTGCCGTACAGGCACTGTCCGCTAAACACATTTTAGACAATGACTTGTCTGTTGGAGTTACTAAAGCACCTGATGAAATCGATTATAATGTAGCTACTATGAAATTAGAGGCTATGGGCATTGAAATAGATTCTTTAACAGATAAGCAAAAAGATTACATGAATAATTGGCAGGAAGGAACATAGATTTTCCTTCCAAATACTTTTTTTTCACATGTCTTATTTTAGATATATTGACAATGGTAGGGGACCAACCAAATTATTCATTGGTGGAATTCATGGAAATGAAGGTTTAACATCTCGCAGGTTCTTAAAACGCATTAATGAAGATGACCTATCGGATGGGCAGTTTTATTTTTACAATTTTGACAAAACTCCATATATTTCCACTATTAAAAAAGAATATTATGAGTCTGAATTAGGTTTGAAAATCTTAGGTTTAATAAATTATTTCCGCCCTGATTTTTACACAGAACTGCACTGTTATGATCTTAAAAATCATGATAAACTAACCTCAATGGAGAGGTATGAAAAAACCGGAATTCCTCCATTGATTAAACTTGGAAACCATGTGCTTGTATCCTCAATATCTCCTTTAATTCGTATGACTTATTTTTCAACTGATGCTGTATGTAAAACATTGGAATTTCCATGCTTTGAGAAATTAACTCCGGAATTAATTGAAAAACACAATTTTAATATGGAATTAGCTATTGAAACTTATGAGGATTTGCTTAAATTAATTTTAAAATCACCTTCACGGAATTATTTTGAAAGGGAAATGATGAAACATCACCAGAGGCAAGTTGAACTGGCTATGAAATATGCAAAAAAAGTTTTTGGAGAGAATTTTCCTCCATATTGATATTCTTTGTTTCTGGAATAGTATATGGAGTATCCAAAATCCAATTAATTGTCTTTTTAATGGAATATGGTCTCTTTTAAAAATTTGTCTCTGTATTGCTTTTTGATTAATTTATGCACAATTGTTTCACGATAAGCTATTTATAAGCTTTAAGTTATAGAAATAACTCCGATGGCAGGGAAATTTTGTTTAAAGTGAAATCGCATACTGAAATAGGGGTTTGATTAATTTTATATGGGCCAATCATTACATGATGGTATTTTCAATCAATTAGAACTTTTTTGAAAATGAAAAAATAATTAAAGATGTTGGCTATTGTTAATGCAATCAATAATAATTAAAACCATGCATCAAGGCTTCCTTGGGATGAATTTAAGTTTTTAAGTTTCGAAGAAGCTTTTAATACTCTGTCTTCTGAAAAACCATGCTGGTAGCATAAAAATTCAATAATCTTATCTTTTTTTGCTTTTTGCCATCTTATTTCATAATCGGTATTTACATTATGCTCTAGGAATATTTCACGAACTTCTTTTAAGTCATGTGTGGATTGACTTTGAAGTTCATCTAGTTTTTCCTGTAACATTCCGTTGTGGGCTAATTTAAGTGCGGTTTTCGCACCAATGCCTTTAAGGCCTTCACAAAAATCAGTTCCAATTAGAATCCCCATGTCTACTAATTGTTCATGGGTAACATTTAATTGTGACAGCACTTTGTCTAGCTGGTAATATTCAAGGTTTCCTAGATTTGAGCTAACTGCAAGATTTCTTACAACTCTTTTAGCTCCAAACAATAGACAATCGTAATCTTGGGAGGCAACTGCATATGCATCTCCATTGGATACAAGATAAGCTGCCTGTGCTTCTCCTTCACCTTTAGCTTCAACATATGGAATGCCCATATATGTTAACAGTTTTTTAGAGGAGTCAATAATTTCTGGTGAGAGTTTGGATGATCTCATTGCAAATTTTCTTGCTTTTTCAGTGTCTCCTTCTTTTAGAGCTTCTTTATAAATTTGTTCTGCTTCATCTCTTACTTCCCGCCTTTTTGCTTGTGTTTCACTTTTAAGTTCAGGTGCTTTTCCATCAAAGATATAAATAGGTTTAATGCCTTTTTCAATCATTGAAGAGTTTCTATATAATATTCCACTTAAATGTGAGGTTACATTGCCGTTTTCATCACTTAATGGTCTTCCGTCACGTTGCCTAATGGTCGATAGGAATTGATAAAGTGTATTGAAGGCATCAATCGAGACGATTCTTCCTTCTAGATCTTTGAAATTAATCGATTCCGGTTCAACAATATCTTTAAGTTTCACACCCATTTCAATCACCTGAAATAGCTAATTGGGAATACTTCTTTAATCCACATCAATATTTCATCATGGTGGATTATAATGTAATCACGTGCCAGCATGTCCTCGTCTGTTTTGAAAATCTTTTTTAGAGTTTCATTTGGTTTTTCTATGAATATGTTATTTACTTCACGTCTGGATTCAATATGGTAATTTTTTAAGATTCTACCAATCGGTATATCTGCCCTAATCAAATCTGCACAAACTTCTTTGGAGCATCGTTTTAACGGTATATGCGAGATGGCATATATCAAAGGATTACCGTTTCTATGCATTATAACTTCTCTAAAATTAATCTCCTCGCCTTCGCCAACATTCACTAATCTTGCATGATTTTCATCTGCATCTTCGAAATGCTGGTCAAGTGTTTTAAGGGTAATTTTACCGTACAATACATCTAAAATTGCGGTAATGGATCCGTCGGTTGTTAGTAGGATTTTTTGTGTATTCGAGAAATTTTCGTCGTGTTTTTCTTCTAGTTCTGTTATTTTTTCGATGAGGCTTTTGTTGGCCTCATTTTTATCGGGGGTCATTTTAATTACCTATAAATCTTTTGGATTTGTAATAACTCCAGTAATGGCTGATGCCGCTACTACTTTGGAGCTGGATAAGTATACTTCAGATTTAGGATCTCCCATTCTGCCTTTAAAGTTACGATTGGTAGTGGAAATGCAGGATTCTCCTTTGGATAAAACGCCCATATGTCCTCCAAGACACGGACCACAGCCAGGATTACAAATGATGGCTCCGGCATCAATAAATGTATCAATGAAACCTAGATGCATCGCCTCTTTGTATATTTCTCTTGAAGCTGGAAGAATTAGCAGTCTAACGCTGTCGTCAATTTCATTGTCTTTTAAAATTTCAGCGGCTTCTTTTAAATCTGAAAGTCTTCCATTAGTGCATGATCCAATTAGGCATTGGTCAATTGATGTTCCATCAATTTTTGAGATGTCCTTTACATTATCCACATCATTTGGACAGGCAATTTGCGGTTCTAAATCACTAATGTCAAAATTGAGTTCTTTTTCATAAACTGCATCTTTATCAGACCTAACAATATTTAATTCAGACTCTTTTTTATTTGTTTTTTGGCAAATGTATTGGATTACTTCATTATTCGGTTCCATTATGCCATTTTTAGCACCCATTTCAATTGCCATATTACACATGGTCGCTCTTCCTTCAACGCCCATATTTTCGATAGTTTCACCTGTAAATTCTGCAGTCTTATAAGTTGCGCCAGCTATTCCTACATTGCCGATAATGTTTAGTATGATGTCTTTAGGAGCAATGTATTCATTCAGTTTTCCTGTAACATTTATTTTAATGGCTTGAGGAACCATAAACCATGTTTTGCCAGTTGCCCAGACCATTGCAAGGTCAGTTGCTCCCATACCAGTTGAAAATGCTCCGAATGCACCATAGGTGCAGGTATGCGAATCAGCACCAACGATAACTTTTCCAGGTTCGACAAGACCCATTTCAGGAACTACCTGATGGCAAATTCCCTCCCCATGAATGAAGTTTTTTGTGATATTTTGCTCGTTTATAAAATTCCTACAGACTTTTTGAAATTCTGCCGAACCGATAGTATTTGCAGGGACATTGTGGTCAAAGATAATGGCTATTTTTTCCGAATCCCATACTTTGTTGGATATTTTTTCAAATGTTTTAATTGCAGGGGGGCTTGTTCCATCATGAGACATTGCAAGGTCAACTGGAATTTCTATGATTTCTCCAGGGGTTACTTCATGGCCCGCTTTTGCAGATAAGATTTTTTCAGTAATATTCATATTATTGCCTTATCTTTTAGTATTTTTAACAATTTCCTTGAATACTGTGTCGTTAATGTATTTGCCTTCTTCCCTTTGTTTTTTAACTTGTTTTACAATTTCAATTAACTCGTCATCACTCACATCAAGTTCACATTCATTTAATTTAGCTCTTACAGCTCTACATCCGGAATGTTTGCCGAGCACTAATTGACGTTTCTGTCCAACAAGCTCAGGTATATAAGGTTCATAGCATAGCGGCTCTTCAATAACCGCATCAACATGGATTCCGGATTCGTGTCTAAATACATTGTTTCCAACAACAGGTTTGTTGTATGGAATCGGAAGTCCGCTGGCGTTTGAAACAATATTTGACAGTTCTGTAATGTATTTTGTTTTAAAACCTAAATCTTTACCATAAAGGATTTTCAAAGCCATAATTATTTCTTCAAGTGAAGCATTGCCTGCTCTCTCACCAATTCCATTTACAGTTGTTGAAATACCTTTAGCACCGGCCAAGACTCCTGTAATTGAGTTTATGACTGCAAGGCCAAAGTCATTGTGGCAGTGAAGAGCTATGTTGATGTCCAGGTCTTTTACAAGTTCGCGAACCATATACTCGATACCCTGAGGTGTTATTGCACCTGTGGTGTCTGCAATATGAACTCTGTCAGCTTTACATTCCTGCGCTTTTGAATATATCCTTTTTAAAAATTCAATATCGGTTCTGGTTGCGTCTTCTGCGGAAAATGCAACATATAATCCATGATCTTTAGCATAATCAACTGCAGTTTCACATAAGTTAATGGCATCTTGACGTGTAATGTGCATTTTGTGGTCTAGGTGAATGTCGGAGGTTCCAACAAATGTGATTATTCCGTCAACATCACAATCAATCGCCGCATCAATATCTTCCGGCTTTGTTCTTGTCAGGGCCAAAATTTTAGCATCAAGACCTTCATTGGCTATTGCTTTTACTGATTCTCTTTCGCTTTGTGAAACAATAGGAAATCCAGCTTCAATTTGATGAATTTTTAATTGATCCAATTTTCTAGCGATTTCCAATTTTTCATTAAGGCTAAAGCAAACTCCGGGAGTTTGTTCACCGTCTCTTAAGGTTGTATCATAAATTATGAAATCGTCGGGAAATGTAATTTCACATTCTTTATTATAATGACTTATAAAATATTGCAATATATCACTTCGTTAAGTTAATATTTAATATTATTATTTAGTCATTATTTAAGTTTTCTAAAAGTTCCAAATAAGAGGTTCTCTCAAAGCCTTCTGTGATGCCTAATTTTTCAAAGAGTTTGAAAATTTTATCTTGGGCTTCACTGTAGTCAGAATTGCCCTCTAAAGCTATTTCTATTTCCATATATGGCCTTAATCCTTCGACATCATCAAGTGAAATTTCAAAGTTCTCAAAAGTGTAGTATTGACGATTTTTCCTAACGCGCCTTACTTCTTTAAAACCAATCTCTTCAAGGATATCTCTGGCTTTTCTTGCACTTTCTATTGCCATCTCAACTTCTTTTCTGGTTTTTGCTTTATCGTTGAGTTTTGGGCCTTTATAGGTTATGAAAGTGTCATTGTTTGTAGACCTTATTCTTAGGGCTTCATCACTTCTGGCAAAGTCTACAATTGGGCTTGCAAAGTATATGTCTTCCTGAAATTCCTTTTTACTTTTTTCAGCACCTAGTTTTTCTAGTTTTTCTTCCATTTCTTTAAAATTATTTATTTCAGCTTTTACTTCAACTTCAATCATGATATCAAATGTACTTTTGTCAGCATTGATTATTATATATAATGATTAGTGAACATCGGTGGTTGATTTGGTGTTTATTGCAATTTCATTTTTTAATAGCCGGTTTTTATAAAATATTATTGAAAAGTAGCAACATTTATAAACAGGTTTTTTCAATACATGTTTTTGATTTTTATTTATAAATAAACTTTTATTTCGAAAAGTCATTATTTTGCTTTTTTTTATAAAAAGTCTAATCTATTTTAAATAAACATAACTTTATATACTATTTAAATAAAATATTTAATTAGTGAAAATTTAATTTAATATTTTTGTTTTCTTAAATTTTACTTACTACTTTTAAAAACAAATTGGAGGTTTTAAATTGACCGATGTTGATATTAAAATTGAAAACATTGTTGCTTCTGCAAGCATTGGAAAAGATATTGTCTTAACTGAAGTATCTGAAGCTTTGGAAGGGGTTAATTTTAATCGTGAACAGTTTCCGGGATTGGTATTTAAACTCAAAGATCCTAAAACAGCAGCATTAATTTTTAGCTCTGGTAAGCTTGTTTGTACTGGAGCAAAATCTATAGATGATTCTAGATTAGCAATTAAAAAAACTGTCGACTTGATGAGGAGTATTGATACTGAAATTCCTCACGAATTCGATATTAAAATTCAAAACATTGTGGCTTCTGCAAACTTAGAATCCACATTAAACTTAGAAGCAGTCGCTTTAGAATTGGAAAATACTGAATACGAACCTGAACAATTCCCTGGTTTGGTATACAGATTATCTGACCCTAAAGTTGTATTGTTATTATTTGGTTCTGGTAAAGTGGTTTGTACCGGTGCTAAAACCAAAAGCGACGCTAAACTTGGTGTCGAAAGAGCTTACGATAGATTAAGTGAGCTAGATTTATTATAATTGGTGGTATGATTGATTAAACTTGTAGTATTTGACTTAGATAATGTTATTATTGATGGTGAAGCAATAGATGAGATAGGAAAATTAGCAAATGTTGAAGAAGACATAGCTGAAATTACTGAAAAAGCTATGCAAGGTGAAATAGACTTTGAAACTTCTATTAAAGACAGAGTTCAACTTCTTGAAGGAACTTCAATTGAGGAAATCCAAAAAGTTGCTAGCGAACTTCCATTAATGGCTGGTGCTCTTGACACCATCAATGGCTTGAAGGAAAAAAATATTGATGTGGCTATCATCAGTGGTAGTTTTGATGTAGTGGCTAGCGAAGTTTGCGACAAACTCGGAGTTGAAGCAGTTTACACTAACAGTTTCACAGTCGAAGATGGTAAATTAACTGGCGAAGTGACTGGTCCTTTAGTTTCTGGTTCTAAATTAGATGTATTAAAAGACCATGTTGAAAAAGCAGGAATTGCACTTGAAGATGTAGTTGCTGTTGGAGATGGCGCAAACGACATTTCTATGATTGAATCAGCTGGTTGCGGAATTGCATTCAATGCAAAAGATTCTGTAAAGGAAATAGCTGATGTTGTAGTAGAAGAAAAAGACTTAACCAAAGTCTTAGATAAAATCCTTAATCAATTAACCGCTGAAGAAGAAACTGTTGAAGAAGCCGAAGATGCTTCTGAAGAAAAACCTGAATTTGTTCTTGCCGACACCATGGAAGGCGTAAGAAAACAAAAAAATGAAAAAGAAGCTGAAATCGCAAAAGCTGCTGATGAAAGGGAAGAGTTCAATAAAATAGCTAGAGAACACCGTAGAATTAGAGATGAGTTAAATGCATCTTTAAAGGAAAACTTAAACAAAGCTATTGAATACAAAAACGAGCGTAATGAAATCAATAAAGATGTTGAAGCTGCTAAAAGAGCTCGTAATGAAGCAAACATCAAAATCAAAAATATTGAATGGAATTCCGGTAAACGCGATAAAGTTAAAATAGAAAATGAAATCAAAAAAATCGACAAGATCATTGAAACTCGCGTTTTAGATATCAAGAAAGAAAATCAGCTTGTTAAAAATGCAAATGATTTAAGAAAACAATTAATGGACATTCATGAAGATGAATCTGTTAAAGCTGAAGCTGATGAATTGAGAAAACTGTCTGAAAAAGAACATGAAAAAGTTATTGAACTTTCAGAAAAAGCTCAAACAGCTCACGAGGAAATGCTTAAATATTTCAGAAAAACAGATGACATCAGAACTGCAGCAGATGAAGCACATAAAAACTTCATTGAAGCACGTAAAAATGCATCCGCTAAACATGAAGAATTTAAAGCTATCTTAAGTGATATTCATGTTATCAACAAAAAATTAGGTTCCAACAAACCTAAACGTAGAAAACCTGATAACAAAGGATCTTCCGGCCCTAATAAAAACCGTGAAGAAAGACAAAGGGCACAGCAAATCTTTGAAAAATTCAAAAAAGGTGGAAAAGTATCTACCGAAGAGATTTTGCTCTTGCAAAAATACAACATAGGTTAAATATAATTTAACCTAATCATTTTCTTTTTTTTAAGGTTTAATATGGCGGAAAAAAAAATAGAAACTTGTTTTATCTGCGGCAAGAAATTCGATATGAATAAAGCCGACTTGGCATATTATCGCAATGGCCAATTTCCGATTTGTGATTTCTGTGCTGATTTCTATCGTTTTTATAATGATGATTTAAGTACGAAAAAGGATTGACTCCTTATTTTTTAAAATGTTATTTCGTGAGATTTACTCACGTGTGGTATAAATTTTACTTTCTAATGCTGTTGTAATGGAAGATAACAGGCATTTAGTTTTTAAATCAGTATAGTGGATCTTTTTAAGTTTATTTACTTTACTTAAAAGTAATTTATTCTCTTTTTTGGTAAACGGAGAGTTTTTCCAAGTATATGTCCAATGTAGGAGGTGAGGATTCACGCTAACGTTTTGCACTTCTTTTGAAAAGCCATCGGTACATTTCCTACAGTAAATATAGGATTCCATCAATTCGTCAAGCAATCTGACATTGACGGTTTTTGTAATTGATTTATCATTTGGCAAATCACGAATATAATAGTCATAGCACATGAAATTATTTAAGAATACTATTCCTTCAGCTTTAAGGAACGTTTCAAGGGCAAATGCCATGTCATCTCCTGAAACAAATGGCTGGAAACGAATGCCATTATCCATGATTAAGTCCCTTCTATAAATTTTACTCCACACTGACGGGTGCATTTTCAGAATATCCGGTTCCTGTTCAATATTATCTACCTTTATAATATCGAGAGGAGTGTCTCTTGGGTATGTTACTTCTAATGTTTTGCCATATAGGAATCTCTCAACAAAATTGTCCCAAAGGAAATCCGGAACATTAATGAAGTTTTCAGTTTCAAAAACCTCATTCGGGTAGTGCTTTTCTATCTCATCTTTATATGGGGAGTATGACTTTTGAACTTTGCCTCCGTATTCGAATATTCTTCTAAAACGGCCAAAAGCTATTTGGGCATCATTGACTTTAACTGCTTGGTATAGTGTTTCAATTGCATCTGGAGTGTATCTGTCGTCCGGATCAAGAAACATTATATAGTCTCCGGTGCATGCTTCAATACCGGTGTTGCGGGGAGTATATGCGGCGCCGCTGTTTTTTTCATGATGGATGGCATGACAACAATCATAGTTAGCATCGTATTCATCTATTATCATGTTAGATTCATCAGTTGAGCAATCATTGACCATTATGATTTCTAAATTTTCATTACCTATGCTTTGGTTAATTAAAGAGTCAATTCCACCTTTGAGATGGTCTCCAACATTAAAAATAGGTAAAATAATACTAATTTTGTCATTCATTTTAATCTATATAATAATTGTTTTTCAATATTAATAAAATTAATTGGATTATTGTCACTGGATGTGGATTTTTATAAAATATTTCATTTTTTAATAAGTTTTAATAATTAAAAGATATTAAAATATGTATGTTTATCGTTTCTTAGTGAATGTTTAAGAAACTGACTTTTAATAATTCATAAATGGTGAAATAATGAGCGAAGTATATAGGACATTTACATCTGAATCAGTAACTCAAGGGCATCCGGATAAAGTTGCTGATATAATTTCTGATGCAATATTGGATGCATATATGGCACAGGATAAATATTCACATGTTGCATGTGAAACTTGCGTAACAACCGACTTTTGTATGGTATTTGGTGAGATTACATCAACTGCTGATATTTCAGGTGATGAAATTGAAAAGATTATAAGAGATACAATCATTGAAATTGGTTATGATAGTCCTGATTTAGAATTTGATGGGCATGATTGTATAATTTCAAATAAACTTCATTCACAGTCTCCAGACATTAACCAAGGTGTAAACAGAGGAGAAGATGAAGAAACTGGTGCTGGAGATCAGGGTATGATGTTTGGCTATGCAACCAATGAAACCGAATCATTAATGCCATTCCCAATTGATCTTGCTCGCAAACTCACAAATAAATTAACAGAACTTAGGGAAAGTGGGGAGATACCATATTTAAGGCCTGATGGTAAGGCACAAGTCTCAGTTAACTATGATGGTGATGGAAATGTTGTTTCACTTGATGCGGTAGTATTGTCAACTCAGCATGACGAGTCTGTTTCAGACAATCAGGACAGACTGAAAGAAGATATTCGTGAGAAACTCTTTAAAGAGGTTATTCCCCAAGAGCTAATGACTGAAGACACTAAAGAACACATTAATCCAACAGGCAAATTTGAAATTGGCGGACCTCATGGTGATGCCGGTTTGACTGGCCGTAAAATCATCGTAGATACTTATGGTGGATATGCAAGACACGGTGGAGGGGCATTTTCAGGAAAAGACTGTACTAAGGTAGATAGGAGTGCATGTTACATGGCAAGATACATTGCTAAAAACATTGTAGCTAGTGGACTTGCTGAAAAATGTGAAATCCAATTGTCTTATGCAATTGGGGTGGCTCAACCAACTTCGGTCATGATAGATACCTTTGGAACCGGTGCAGACATTGGTGATAAGACAATGGAAGAAATTGTACGTGAAAACTTCAGTTTAACTCCAGATGGCATCATCGAATCTCTTCACCTGAGAGACACTACCTACAAACAAACAGCTAAAAAAGGTCATTTTGGTATTGAAGGGCTTCCTTGGGAAGAAACAGATAAAGTTGACGTTTTAAAAAAGTATATTAAGAATTAATAGGTTCGGAAACTTTACTTTCCATATGGGAGGGAAGTTTCACCATGTTTTTCATTAAATTCTTTTTTAACACTTTCGGAATAATGTAGATAATCATTATCTTTAAAAACCTTCACTGGGAGCATTTTCTAGAATAAGAAGAAAATAACCAATCTGGATTGAACATTTATAACAAAATCTTTTTTAATTTTATACTCTTTTTTCTAATGGGCTAATTTTTACCTAGAATTTCTTTTATCACGTATTTATCATCATTATCAAAGACTTTTAAGAGGTAAACAACTGTTAAGTAAATCATTATTCCAATAGGTATGGCTATCCACATATTTAAGTTTAAGAAGTAGAGTGCGATTCCTAAAACTATTGATCCTATGGTGATTTTTATTAAATCAGTGTATAGTTTTTTATTTGGTTTATGGCCAATTTTATGGATTATATATTTTTGGATTATCACAATCAAGATATCACTTAATACGGTTGCAATTGCAGCTCCTATAAATGAAAATTTTGGGATTAAAATAAAATTTAAAATGATATTAAATACTGCAACTATAGCGTAAATTTTTGTAACAGTTACTTCTTTGTGTGATGAATCTAATAGTATGTTTCCGGGACTAGCTATAAATAATAGACAGACAGTCCATATTAAAATTGATAAAATTTGTGCAGAGGCATAATATTCTTGTCCATATATTAATTGGACAATATCTGTTGCATAAATTTGTGTTGCTATTGATAGAGGAATCATAATTAACATTAAATATTTAATTGATTTTTCATATATTATTGTTAAAATTTTTTCATTCTCTTTAAAAAATTTACTCATTACTGGAAATATTACTGCAGTATATGCAGTATAAAATACTGTTAAAACAGTAATTAATTTGTATGCTGCATTATACACTCCCGTAGCATAATTGCCTGAAATATGGGTTAACATTACAACATCTATTGAGAAGTAAATTGAGTATAATAAACTTGATATAGCAAAAGGAAGCGAATATAATGTTATTTTTTTACAGAAAGTTGTATCTAATTCAAATTTTGGTTTTGTAATTTTTTTATTTAGATAATAATATTCAAAAGTTAATGTAATAAAATTAGCTATTAAATAAGAAATTGCGATTCCAATGATTCCTAAATCCGTGAAAATTGCAATTAGAATAAATATGAGTAATAAAGAATTTAATAAAGTATTGCCTATTCCTTGATATTTTCCTTCTTCAAATGCTTGGAATGCTCCATTTAATAAATTAATGAATGATTTGATTATTATTTCTAGGGTGAAGAGTAATGTCACTGTAAGTGTAATCTCATCAGATTTCATTATTAATAATAATATACATGTCAAAAATAATGTACCTATTGCAAAAATGGATTTTAATGGAAGTGCATTTCCTAGATATTTTGGGGATGATTCATAATTTGTTGCAATATGGCGAACAATATGGGTGCTGATGCCCCAATCACTAGTAATTGATAGAATAGCAGTTAATGAGGTGGCAAATCCTAAAATTCCATATTCCTGAACTCCAAGGTATCTTGCTATTAGAATAGTCCAAATAAATCCACATATGCTTGCTATGATTTGCGAAATTAATATCCAACTCATATTTTTAAATATTGTTGTTATTTGGCCCATATTATGTCTCCTTTTGCTTAAATATATTTTTTGTATATACTGAATTAATCTATTTTTTTTAATTTTTGCAACGATTTAAAAGATTAAAGTTCATATTTTTTCATAATAAAACTTTTAAAGTTTCTATTCAGGTATGTATTCACTATTATTTTGATATTTTATTTTAATGGACATAAATATTGTTTAATCATTAAAAGTTTATAAATCTATAATAATTTTTTTACAAATATCTAAAAAGGATTATTCACTATATTCCGATTCATTTAAAAAATATTTGATGTGTCTTGATTTATTCTCAATTTTTAATTTCATATTAAATATTTTGTTCTATTTCATCATTAATCTCTTTTAATTTTTTTATAGTATTTTTAAAAGACATTTCCATTTCTGTCTGAGAATTAAATAATGTGGAATTATATTCTTGATAACCATGCATTGTAATATTTGAGGGGATATCCATATAATCATCACCATACCATAATTTAAGTAATTTATCTGGTTTATTAGGACATTTGAATTCATAATTTTCAAATTGAATTGTTTTCAAGGGAAATATGTATTCTGTTGGAAACCATCCAAAATCATCAATTTCGCTAGCATCAATTCCTTCTCCAATATAATCAGTTTTATTCAAGGTTAAACCCATTTTACTGAAGATTCTGTTAAATTCTTCATTAAATTTAAAGTTATTTTTTTCAAATAAGGAACTTCTAAATGAAAATTTATAAGCACTATAACTTTTATTGTAATAATCAATTTTGTTTTCTTTGACATAATCATATGGGAAAATATCTAATTTAACCATAGGTTTTAACCAACCAATTTGTAAAAATATTGATTTTCCTAAATGTGGTTGATTGAAATAATCATCATGACCCAATTTTTTGTTATAAATGGAATTCATGTCCTTAAAATAATTTTCTTCTTTATTAATTAATTTTGTTAGCGCACAATTTTCTTTTAAAAATTCATTTTTTTTTAATTCTTGAGGTAATACTTCAATTAATTTTTCATAATCTTTTCTCATCATTAAAATATCGCAGTCATCATCCCATGGAATAAAACCCTCATGTCGCATAGCTCCAATCAATGTTCCATAAATTAAGCAATAGTCTAAATCATATTTTCCGCAAATATTATCTATAAATCGTAATAATTCTAAATACATTTGTTGGATATGGCGAAGAGATCCTGTAATTTTCACATTATTATGTTTAAACATAGAATTTAATGCATAATTTGGTGTTGATTTTGAGTTAGTTTTTCTGATAGTTTTAGAAATTTTCATAAGCAATATTAATAATTCATCTGATTCTTGAATTTTTGAGGGTAATTTTTTATATAACTTACTTAAATCCATAGTTATCCTCGCAGTGTAATTATTTTAATTTATATTTTTATTATTATTTTTTATTAATTTAATAAGTTTTCTGTTACCTTGATAGTTACTGGATATTTTTAGTAAATATTTGGCAATGATTATTATGCTATTTAAGGCATTTTATGATTTAGACATCTTGATTTTGTTTTTTATTTATTTAAAAATTGATAGTTTAAATTTTTTGCAGATTTCTTGATTTTCACTAAGAGTTAATATTTTATAGACTATTTTTATTTAGATATGTCTCTGCAATTTTCAAATCAATATTTCGTGTGATCTTAAAGTTAGTTGATTCTCCTTCAAATAATTTAACATTTCCATTTCTTAAGAAAAATAACATCATAGCTTCATCTAATTGCTTTATTTCATTTTCATTTAGTGTTTCATAAATTTCCATAAATTTATCGATTTTAAAACTTTGAGGAGTTTGTGAATGAAATAAATTCTTTCGTTGAGGGATATCAGTTAATTTTCCTTTTTCTTTACTTTCAAATATCACATCGATAGCAGGAATAACTGGGCTTGCCGCATCATGATTAATTACATTTTTAATACTTTTTTTAATTAATCCTGTACTTACAAAGATCCTAGATGCATCATGTGTAATTAATATATGATTATTATTGTAGGTTTCTTTAATATAATTAATTGAATTTAAAATAGTGTCATTTCTTGTTTTACCTCCTTGTATGACTACAATTCGCGGATTATTTGGAAAGTATTTATTAATTAGTTCTTTTGTTGTATTGATGTATTCTTTAGGAGAGGATATTATTATTTTATCAATTTCATTAACTTTTAGGAATGTTTCAGTTGAATGTATAAGGATTGGTTTGTTTCCAATGCATATGAATTGCTTTGGTTTGTTTAATCCCATTCTTGTTCCAATACCTCCAGCGAGCATTGCTGCAAAAATCATATTATAATCCGTCCCAAAAGTTATTAAATGATAGTTTGGCATTATTTTTATTAACAATTATATCATAAACAAAATTAACGGTTAAACTTTCAAAATTGTTTTTTTCGCATAATTTTTTTAATATAATTGCAGTATTTTTGCCTTCAAATAGTATTCCCGACGATTTTTCATCAACTACAATTCCTTGCCCATATAAAACTCCTAATGTATGATTCCTACTTACAGATAATGTTGAGGCAGTTATAATATCTCCAAATCCACAGTAATCATCCACCGTATCTCTGTTCCCTCCTAATAATTCAATTAAATCTTTTGTTTCGTTGTAACTTTTGGTAAATAATGCAAATCTAGCATTATCATTTATATCTAACCCTTCGCAAATTCCTTGACTAATGGCCAATACATTTTTTATTACTCCACAAAACTCAGTTCCTATAACGTCAGTATTTGAATTAACTTTAAATTTTTTTGTTTTTAGGATTCGTTCAACAATTTTCAAATAGTTTTCGTCAGAACAAGCAATTGTTGTGGCAGTTGATAAATTTTTAGCCATTTCAGATGCAATATTGGGTCCAGATAATGCTACTGCGGGTCTTTTTGTAATTTCTTCTATTATTTCAGTCATACGTTTATTAGTGGTTGATTCTAATCCTTTAGCTGTTGTGATGATTATACAATCATTTGAAATAACTCTGTTCAATTCAGTTGTCAGTTCTCTAACGGTTGATGAAGGTATGCATAAAAAAATAACCTTTACTTGGTTTAGTTTAGAAAAATCATTAATGCCGATAATATTGTCTTTCAATTTCAAATTAGGGTAATAGTGCGTATTATAATGTTTTGAATTAATTTCATTACAAATTTCTTCTTTTCGAGCATATAAAAATAATTTATTTACATTTTTAGCTATTGATTGTGAAATAGCAGTTCCCATTGCTCCAGCACCAATAACTGCAACATTTAACTTCATTTTATCATCTCTTTTCATAAATATACTATTCTTTAATATTTTCCAAAATCAATTTTTTCAGGAGAGGGTCTAAATCTTGATTCTTTTGGAGGTAATTTCATGTAGTCTCCATAAATTCTACTGAGAATTTTATCAGGATTATTTGGTATATTGACATCTATAGATTCAAATTTTGCCTTTTTTATAGGTAACCAATCTTTTTTATCATAAATTGGCATTTGACACATTGCTGGAAAATCGCAAACATGACTACATTCTATATCTTTATATTTTTCATATGATTTAATACATTTTTCTTTAATTTTTTGTGGAGATATTGGTAAAATTTTTAATAGAACAGTGCGAGAAATGTCTTGGATTTTTTTTTTTTCAAGCAGAAGACGGCATACGAGATGTAGAGAGGTCTCGTGGGCTCGGAGATGTGGTATAAGAGACAGATTTTATTATTTGGAATATTATCTAAAATAAAAATATCTATGAATATATTTGGAATGTATTCTACTTGATTGGCCCACCATTCTTCAAATAAAGTACCTTTTAAAGTTAATCTAGCAAATGTATAGAAATAGGTTTTTTCATTTAAACAATTGTAAAAATCGTATTTTTCATCTAAATTAGTTTCCATAATTTTATTTAATTTATCGAACTCTTTTCTAAACATAATTACATCTATATCATCATCCCAAGGGATAAAACCACCATGTCTGATTGTACCAAGTAAAGTTCCACCATATACATAGTAATCTAAATCATTTTCTTCACAAATTTTGATGAAATCTTTAAAAATCATTATCTGAACTTCTTGAAGATGTTTTAATGTTTCATCATCATACCTTTTTGATTTAAACATATTTTCTCTCCTTGACTATCTGTTATCATTTTTATAAGTTTAGTTGATAATTATTAAGCATTTTTGGATTCATATCCTATTACTTGTTAACATTAGTGTTTGATAATATATTATTTGAATAATCTTATTAAATGGATTAAATAAAATTTTGCAATGAAAAGAGCATAATACCTATAAACATAAGTTTTTAGCAAATTGTAATTTGTTTACTTGATAATATATTTTATAAAGAAATCTTTATCAAAGAATCTGGAATCTGCATTTTCTAAAGTTTTTCCAATATTATAAACTGAGATTATTGCAATTATTTTAAAATTCATAGTTACACATAACGTTTCTAAATATTTTTTTTAGTTAAATTTTGTTAGTTATAATATTTATCTTGGAAATTTTTAAATATTTCTTTTTTTCATATATATCTGTATAAAGGTAATTTCTATGAAATCTAATAATCCAATTGTTTATACTTGTTTTTGTACTGATGTAATCCATGATGGTCACTTAAATCTAATTAATGAAGCTAATAAATATGGTGATGTTGTAGTTGGTGTTTTATGTGATTCTGAAATGGTCAAATATAATAGATTTCCATTAAAATCTGCTGGTGAACGTGTGGAATTAGTTAAATCAATTCCAAATGTAAAACAAGTTATAATTCAAGATGACATAATGTATGATAATGTAGTGAAAGAACTTCGTCCAAATTATATTATTCATGGGGATAATTGGGTCGAAGATTCAATGAAAGTAATTAAGAAAAATATCTTAACGGTCCTTAATGAATATGGTGGAGAATTAATTGAAGTTCCATACACTTTTAGCAGTGAAGTTCAAAAAACCGATAGGCAAATGAGAGAAAAATTGGCCATGCCTGAACTTAGAAGAGCAAGATTAAGACAATTATTAAAAATGGTTCCTGTTGTTAAAACTATTGAAGTTCATAGTGGCTTAACTGGTTTAATTGCTGAAAAAACTGTCATTGCTGAGGAAAATCATATTGATCAATTTGAAGCAATGTGGATATCTAGTTTATGTGATAGTACAGAAAAAGGAAAACCCGATATTGAATTAGTTGATATGACTTCTAGATTTAGAACAATTAATGATATTATGGAAGTTACAACTAAACCAATAATTTTTGATGGAGATACTGGAGGTATTGCAGAACATTTTGTCTACACTGTAAGATCACTTGAGCGAATGGGCGTTTCAGCAGTTATCATTGAAGATAAAATAGGTTTAAAGAAAAATTCGCTGTTTGGAACCGAAGTCGAGCAAACTCAGGATGATATTGAGCATTTCTGTGAAAAAATTGCTGCAGGTAAAAATGCTCAGTTATCTGAGGATTTCATGATTATTGCAAGAATTGAGAGTCTTATTCTTGAGAAAGGTATGGATGATGCGCTTAAAAGAGCATTTGCATTTAGATATGCTGGTGCTGATGGAATAATGATTCATAGTAGAAAAAAAGAACCTGACGAAATATTAGAATTCTGTGATAAATTTAGAGCTAGAGATAAAGAAACTCCAATTATCGTTGTTCCTTCATCATATAATTCCATAACTGAAGACGAATTAATTTCTCATGGAGTTAATATTGTTATTTATGCTAATCAGTTATTAAGAGCTGCTTTTCCTGCAATGCAAAATGCTGCGAAAAGTATTTTAAAACATCACAGAGCACATGAAATTGATGAAGAATTACTTTCCATTAAAGATATTATAACCTTAATTGATGAATTATAATGTGATTACATGTCAAAATATGCAATTTTATCAGATATTCATGGAAATCTATTAGCCTTAAAAGAAGTAATTAATAATTTTAATGATATTGATTTTATTATTCTTTTAGGAGATTTAATAGATTATGGAATGCAATCTAATGAAGTTGTAGAGTATATTAAAAATAATCTATCTTCAATGATCATTTGTAATATTTGGGGAAATCATGAAAAAGCAATTTTAACTGAGAATTTTAATCAGTTTTCATCCAAAAGAGGAGTAGATTCAGCAAAATATACTGCGTCAAGACTTTCTGATGAAACCAGAGATTATCTAAATAATGAATTAATTCATGAAGGTAAATATGAATTTGAAATTACTGGAAAAAATGTATTGGCAATTCATGGGTCATTAATTGATAGTTATTGGAAGGCAATTTTTCCAGATAATCTTAATGGAAATTATATGAATTATGACATTGTATTGTCGGGACATTCACATTATCCACATGTATTTCAAAAGTTTTATGAAATGGACAATCCTGAAATGAGAGATAAAAAAGCAGTTTTGTTTATTAATCCAGGTTCTGTAGGCCAACCTAGAAACCATAATCCTAATGCTTGTTATGCAGTTTTAGACACAGATTCAATGAGTATTGAATTAAAATCAGTTAAGTATCCAAAAGAAAAAGCTATGAATTTATATGATGGAAGTATTGATGATTTTTACAGAAAAAGATTATATAATGGGATTTAAGAGGAAACAAGAATGAAAATTTTATATGTTATTAGTGGGGTAACTGGAATGACTGGAAATGAGTTGGTTCGCCAACTTTTAAATCAAAATCAAGATAAAGTAAAAATAATTGGTTTTGATAATTTCTATGCATCTTCAATTGATACAGTTAAAGACTGTTTAGGTCATAGCGGATTCACGTTTTTTGAATATGACTTAAATAATAAAGAGGAAATGAAATCTATTGAATTATTAGTTTCAAAATCAAAAAATGAATTTGATGAAATAATTTATATAAATTGTGCGGCAGTAGTTCATACAGAACACTTTTACAATGTTTATGAAACCTATGAGACAAATGTTGTTGGAATGAATGACTTTTTAAGCCAAGCAATCCGTGTAGGTGCAGATAAATACATTAATTGTTCCACTTCAGAAATATATTCCATGAACTCCTGGAATGAATGTGGGGGAGTTAAAGAATCGGATTATATTACTATGGCTGATGCGGAACATAGTCAAAGAACAAGTTATGCAACTGGAAAATTATTAACAGAATTTTTCATGAAAGATGCAGTAGATAATGGTAAAATAAAAGGATGTTCTATTCGTTTTGCAAATGTTTACAGTAAAGATGAAAAATATCCAAAACATATTATTCCACATATTATTAATAGCTTTAAAAATGAAGGAAAGGTTATATTACTTGAAAATTCTAAAAAGAATTGTAGAACATTTTTAAATAATTATGATAGTTGTAGTGCTGTATTGGAGTTAGCAAAAACCGATTCTGCATTAGATGGTTCAATATATAATGTTGCAACCGACGAAGAAATATCTATAATTGATCTAACTAATTTAATTGCAGAAAAAATGGGTATTAAACATCCTGTTATTAAATTTAAAGGTTATCGTAAATCTGATCCAGAAAGAAGATTGTTATCTACAGATAAAATTAAAACAAGAACTGATTGGAATCCAATCATTGATTTAGATAATGGTTTAGATGAATGTATTGAAAATTATACTAGATAGGTGGATTGTTTGAAAATAGCTATTATAACTGTTGCTGGAATTTCTAGTCGTTTTAATAAAGATATTTCAGAGGAAAATAAAGTTCTAAAATGTTTGTATTGGGAAGATAATCCTAAATTTACTTTACTTTATCAATTAATTGAAAAAGTCTCAGATTATGATAAAATCATAATTGTAGGGGGATTTAAATTTGATGATTTAGTGAGTTATATTTCTCAAAATATTCCCAAAGATTTTAAAGATAAAATTTTATTATTTATGAATAATCATTATGATGATTTAAAATCAGGTTATAGCTTATATATTGGAATTAAAGAGGCTTTAACTAATTTTGAAAATATTAATGAGATTCTATTTGTTGAAGGAGACTTAGATGTTGATAATGAATCCTTTTTGAATATTGTAAAGTCAAATAAAAATGTTTTAACATTTAATCATGAAGTAATTTACTCAAATAAAGCAGTAGTTTTATATCAAAATGATAATAATGAATATAATTACTTATTTAATAGTGATCATGGAAATTTAACTATAAATGAACCATTTAAAGCAATTTTTAATTCAGGTCAAATATGGAAATTCCAAGATATGGATTTGCTAAAAATAGCAAATGATTATTTTAAAAAATATTTAATTGAAGACACTAATTTAGGTATAATTCAAAAATATTTGGATTTAGTTGAAAATAATGAGGAAATTGAACTAATTGGATTAAGACGTTGGGTAAATTGTAATACTAGGGAAGATTATAAATTAATAAAAAAATACTGGAGGGAATAATATGAAATCATTAGATGAAAGATTAAAAATAGTTGAAGAAAATGTAAATAATAATGAAATAACAATCATGATAATAGGTTTAGGAAGTGTCGGAACCTATTTATTAGATTTTTTAGTAGGTAAAAATGATTCTGCAATAAAATTAGTCGTTGTTGGAAGAAATACTGAAAAAATGCAATCTGATGTTAACATTGTTAGAGTTGCAAGCTTAATACGTGAAGTTAACAAATCACAAATTGAAATTGAAGGTAATGTGGATTTAAATGATATAAAATCAATTGAAAAAGTGATTTCTAAACATAATCCAGATTTCATTGTTAACTCAAGTAGAGCATATGCGGGAATTAAATATGGAAGTATATCATGGCATAATGTAAGAGCATATGGTATTTGGACTCCATTATCTATTAAATTCACCAAAAATATAATGGAAGCTTGTGACAATGTAGATACTAATGCAATTGTTATTAACACTTCTTATTCTGATGCGGTTATTCCATGGATTAAAAGTGCAGGTAAAGCATATCCTGACTTTGGAAGTGGTAATTTAAATCATTTAATTCCAAGAATGAAATTTGCTGTAGCAGATATTTTAGGAGTTGATGATTTCTGGAATGTAGACTTTAATTTTGCAGCAGCACATTTTCATGATGTTTGCATAAGTAAAGAAGGCCAAACTGAAGGTATAGATTTACCTCTTAAAATTTATTATAATGGAGAAGAACAAAACATTCCTCATAATGATATTTATAAGATGTGTTCTATAAGCATGCCTGTTGATCAAAAAAGAAATATGATGAATGCATCTAGTAATTATCGCATTATATCAGCGATAATTGATGCAATACGCACTGGTGAGAACCAAAAAGTGTTTGCTCCAGGAGTATTTGGACATATTGGAGGATATCCTATAATCATAGGGTATAAAGATGATAATATATCTGCTTGGATTGATGAATCAGTATTTAGTTTTGATGAAATGGATAAAGCAAACCGTGAATCTCTAGCTTTAGATGGTATAGAAGATATTAAAGATGGTTCTCTATATTATACTGATGACTTAATTTCTAAAGTGGATAATGTATTTAAAGTGGATCTTCCAAAGGAAGTTAAATATGAGGATATTGAAAAAACAGCTAATTTCTTAATAGATGAAATTATCACTCCACAATTAAATAAATAAAAAGGCAAATACATGAAAGTTGAAGATTTTGTTGATGTTTTAGCTTGCGAATTTTATACGGGCGTTCCAGATTCACAACTTAAAGCATTATGTGATTATTTAATGAATACTTATGGGATTGATGAAAAACACCATATTATTGCCGCAAATGAGGGTAATTGTACTGCACTTGCTGCAGGATATCATCTAGCAACTGATAAAATTCCGGTTATATATTTACAAAATAGTGGTGAAGGCAATATTATTAATCCTGTAGCATCACTTTTAAATGATAATGTATATGCAATTCCGGCTATTTTTATAATAGGTTGGAGAGGACAACCAGAGACTCATGATGAACCTCAACACATTTACCAAGGCGAGATTACTTGTAAATTACTTGATTTAATGGATATTGATAATTTCACAATAGATAAAGACACAACAATTGATGAAATTGAAAATACTATGAATGAATATAACAATGTTCTTAAAAAGGGTAAACAAGTTGCATTTGTAATTAAAAAAGGTGCTTTATATTATGATGGTGAAATAAAATATCAAAATGATAATGGTATGATTAGAGAGGAAATTATTGAACATATTATCAAAATAACTGAGGATAATCCAATTATTTCAACTACTGGTAAGACTAGTAGGGAATTATTCGAAATACGGGAAAGAAATAATCAATCTCACCAAAATGATTTTTTAACTGTTGGTTCAATGGGACATACTTCTTCTATTGCTTTAGGAGTAGCTATAAATAAACCTAATGAAAAAGTTTGGTGTATTGATGGTGATGGATCTCTTTTAATGCATATGGGAGCCGTTGCAGTTGTTGGAAATATACATCCTAATAATTTGGTTCATATTGTTATTAATAATGAAGCTCATGAAACTGTTGGAGGAATGCCGACTGTAGCAAATAATATCAATCTAGTTGATATTGCAAAAGCATGTGGATATTCATATGTTGCATCAGTTGATAATTTTAAAGAGTTAGATGATGAACTTAATAAAGTTAAATCTTCAAATAATCTTTCGTTTATTGAAATAAAATCTTCAATTGGTGCAAGAGAAGACCTTGGAAGACCAACAACAACTGCAATTGAAAATAAAGAAAATTTCATGGACTTTTTAAATAAGTAGGTGGTTAATTGAAATACACAGAATATGATAATAAAACTTTAAAACATTTGCAAAATTTAGAGTTAATGATTTTAAAAGATTTTATCAAATTTTGTGAAAAAAACAATTTAACTTATTATATTTATGCAGGCTCGCTTTTAGGAGCAGTTAGACATAATGGTTTTATTCCATGGGATGATGATTTGGATGTGGTAATGTTTAGAAAGGATTATGAAAAATTCAAAAAGATTTTTCTTTCTACACCAAATGATAAATATGAATTATTAACTAATGAAACATCTGAAGATTATTTTCATTTGCTTTCAAAATTAATGCTTAAAAATACTCTTTTTGAGGAGGAATGGGTTAATCAAGTTGAATTTCATGTTGGAATTAATATTGATATTTTTGTTTTAGATGATTTGGCTAATGGTAAATTTAAAAGATTTTATCAACTAAAAAAATCATTTCTTTATAATAAATTATTAATCATGTCTAAAATTAAATTAGAGGATTTACCTCTTTTAACAAAAGTAATTACTCATTTTGGATATTACATTCTTAATCTATTCAAAATAAAACCTAAAACTATTAACAGAAGATGTTTAAATTTTTTAAAAAAATATCAGGATGATAATTGTAAATGTGTATTTGATATTTCGGCCACTTCTGACGAATATCCTCAAATCTACTATAAAAAAGATTTTAATCAAATAATTAAACTTAAATTTGAGAATATTGAAGTAAATGCTCCTAAAAACTATGATAGTATATTGAAAAGTTTATATGGAAATTATATGGATTTGCCTCCTAAGGAAAAAAGATATAATCATATTACTGAACATTTAGATTTTGGGGAATATGTTAAATAAGTAAATGACACATTTTATTACTGTTTTTAATATTTAATGAAAATCTTTTTATATAATAAATTTCTTTAAAATATATTTAATAAAAATTGAGGAAAGGTACGAGTATAATGCATGAAGTAATAGTTTGTGAAAAGCCAACATCAGCTGAAAAAATAGCAAAAGCACTTTCTCCAAGTGCTAAAAAGAAAATATATAATAAAAAAGTTAAATATTGGGAATTAAAGAAAGATTCAAAAGATATTACTGTGGTATCTGCTGTTGGGCATCTTTACTCACTAACACCAGATAATCCAAAAGATAAAGTTTATTTTGACCTTCATTGGGCTCCAGCATATGAGGTAAACAAAAAAGGAAGTGGATTTACTAAAGATTATGTAAGAGCTATTAAAAAATTAGGTAAGAATGCCGAATCTTATATACATGCTTGTGATTATGATACAGAAGGAACCTTAATTGGTTATAATGCTTTAAAATATGCCTGTGGTCAAGAAAACCTCAGCAAAATCACAAGAATGAAATTTTCCACTTTAACCAAAAAAGATCTTTTAGAAGCATATGACAATAGAATCGATTTAGACATGAATCAGGTTGATACTGGTATTGCAAGGCATGTTTTAGACTATTATTTTGGTGTAAATATATCAAAAGCTTTAATGAAGTCTGTAAGTGATGCTAAACATAGATTTTTAAAATTATCAGCGGGACGTGTGCAAACACCTACATTATCTATTCTTGTTGAGCGTGAAAACGAAATTAAAGAGTTTATACCTGAACCTTATTGGTTGATTAGAGCATTAATCAATGGTTCTGAGGATGACAACATTGAAATCAATCATGTTGATGGCAAAATATTTGATAAAACCCGTGCAGAAGAGATAATGAGTAAATGCAGAGGAAAAGATGCAACTGTTTCTAAAATTTCTTTATTTAACTCAACAACCAAACCACCAGTTCCATTTAACTTAGGAGGCCTTCAAAGCGAAGCTTATAATGTATTTGGATTTTCACCTAAAAAAACACAGGTTATAGCTCAAAATCTCTATACTTCAGGTTATACATCTTATCCACGTACTTCCTCTCAAAAATTGCCTGAAAGTCTTGATTTTAAAAGCATATTTAAACAATTATCTGGGGATAATGAGTTCAAGCAACACATAGATCAATTACCTTCTAAAATAAAACCAAACAATGGTAAAAAAGAAGATGCAGCTCACCCTGCAATCCATCCAACTGGCATTTTGCCACAAGGATTATCTAAAGATGATCGTAAAATCTACAATTTAATTGTTTATAGGTTTATTTCAGTATTTTTTGAAGCGGCTAAATTTGAAACAATGAATACTACTTTAGAAATTGAAGGTGAAAAATTCAGATTTAAAAGAAGAAGGGTTACTCATAAAGGGTGGATGGAGCATTATCCTTTTAGAAATATTGATAATGACGAATTTCCAGATATTAAGGAAGGGGATGTAGTTAAAGTTTTAAAATTAATTGCTGATGAAAAAGAAACTAAACCTCCTGCAAGATATAATCAAGCATCTTTAATTAAAGAACTTGAAAAAAGAGAACTGGGTACTAAAGCAACTCGTGCAGATATCATTGATAAGCTTTATGATAGAAAATACATAACTGGAGATAAGCAAATTGAGGTTAATCAGCTTGGAACTAACATGATTGATACTTTAAGTACTTATTGTAATGATTTAACTTCAGAAGAGCTTACTCGTTCATTTGAAAACAAACTTGATGGAATTGATAAAAACACTTCTTCAAGACAAGACATCATAAAAGAAGGAGAAAAAGAAGTTACTATAATTTTAGGGGATATTTCTAAAAATTCTAAAGAAATCGGAACTAAATTATATGAGTCTTATCAAGAAAGCAACATTGTTGGAACTTGTCCTAATTGTGGAGGAAATCTTGTGAAACGTTATTCTCCAAAAACTAAAAGTTCTTTTGTTGGATGTGCTAATTATCCGGATTGCACCACAATTTATTCTATTCCAAAAGGAACTAATTTCCTTAAAAAGAAATGTGAGAAGTGTGGATTGCCAATAATATCATTTGGAAAACCAAGACAAAGGGCATGTCTTGATCCTAATTGCGGTAGGGAAAAAACCGAACCATATAAACCTGAAGAGGTTGGAGAATGTCCAGAATGTGGTAAATCACTTCTTAAACGTTCCGGGCGTTATGGTGAGTTTATTGGTTGTAGCGGATTTCCAAAATGCAGATTTACTTGTTCAGTTGATGAACTTGAATCCAAATTAAAAAAATAAATTTTTTTAATTTTTCTTATTTTTTGTGGGAGTCTCTTTCAAAAACTTGTGTGATTTGAATTTTTACTAGTTTTTGAGTCACGAAATTTTTTCGTTTAATTTTTTCTTTATTTTTAATTTAAAAGTAGTAGAATTAATATATAAGGTGGAACTTAAATATTAATATGTCTAATAAGAATATTAAAGCTCCATATGATTGTATGGAGTTAAAAGAATATAAACTTTCCGATTTTATTCCAGAGTTTTTTCTGAATTCCGTCAATATGATGATCTTTCTCGATTTGGTTGTGAAAAATATTGCTGATAATCTATATTAGACTGGAAAAAAAGAGGAAAAAACTTATTTTGAAAAATAGAATTAGTATTTTATCCAAGTTGTAAATCAAAAGATGCTGTTAAAAATGGAACTTACGAAAGGAAACTAATATTTTTTTAAGAATTGGAGAACAAATTTGTACTATTCAAAAATATAAATGCAAAAAAATGCGGTAAAGTTTTTTTTATATACTAATTTATCTTCACTTGTTTATTCTAATTCTAATATTACATTACTGGTTGTTGAGTGTATTGAAAATTTATATCAAATTTTATGGTGCAGGGCTCCCACAAAATACGATTTGACTTAAAAAATCAACACAACATCGAAATCTCACACCAAAGCATAGAAAACATATTATTAAAACTCAAATTATCAATTTAACTATCCAAATTGGACTTATTTATGGTTTATTATTTATTCGACAGTCTTTGGGTTAAAATTAATGGGATTTGGATATTATATTTTTAGCATTATTCGACGTTAAACTGAATACTTTAGTTTCAGTCAAATTAGTCGAATCAGAAGATTCCAAGACCATTTATCAATTCTTAAACGAATCACTAAGAAATCAAAAGAAAAATATCAATAGGAAACAGACTTAAAACATGAATATCGAGAAGCAATAGATAAACTAAAAGTAAAACATCATTTCTGCAAATTTCACGTGAAACAAAACATAAAAAGATTTAAAGACTATTTTAATAAAAACCAACTAACAGATGAAGAAAAAGAAATCTTAACAGAATTAAAACAAGACATTTATAAAAATATTGGATGCAGAAACACTCGATGATGCTAAAAAACTACGTGACATGTTAATTGATAAAAAAATACCCTCCAAACAACTTCACAATACAAAATCCTATGGAAATTCATCATTCCCAACTTTAAAAAATTAACGAACCACCTTGAAAACACGAATATTCCATCAACAAACAATAAAATCGAAAACATCTTCCAAAAAGTATTCCCAAAACATATAAAAAGAACAATGAAGATAAAACAAGGACTTTTAACAAGATTCATGCTAAAACTAAATTATTGGAACATAAATAATGAAAAAGAAAAAAATCACACAAGTTTTTGAAAGAGCCGTGTGGGATTACATAATCTTTTAATAATAGTAAAGTTAAATATATAACTCAATAAAAATATTTTTTCACATTGCTTGAAATTATTTTTATTTTCTTATAATTTTGATTTTAAATTAATAATAAATTAGACAGAGGATTTTAATGAACAGAGAAACTTTATTAACAGTAGGTAAAGGAATTATCATTGTTTTAATTCTTTTAGCTGTTGTTTTTGCATTAAAAGTTCCTGCAGCTGATTTACATTACTTTGATGATGAAGGTAAAGCTTTATACACCGATTCATCTGGTCTTCCTTATTTCAGTGAAATGGATTCATATTATAACTACAGGTTGACTAATGATTATGTAGATCATGGTTATGTGGGAGATAAAATTATAAATGGTAGTGAATGGGATATGCATAGGTATGCCCCAACAGGAAATGAAATTGATTATGAGTTGGGTATTGTCTATTTGACATCATGGTTACATGGTGTAGTTAATACTTTCTTTGGAGATTACTCCGTTAAAGAAGTTGCATTTTGGACAGGAGCGATTATATCAACATTATGTGTAATTCCGGCATTTATATTTTCAAGAAGGATAACTAACGATTATGGGGCAATAGTTGCAACATTGATTATTGCGCTTGCTCCGAACTACTTTGCGCACACGTTCCCAGGATTTTTCGATACAGATATGTTCTATTACATATTTTCACTTTTATTCATATTCTTCTTTGTAGAATCAATTAGAAGTGATAATTGGATTTGGAAAGTAGTCTTTGCAGCACTTTCAATTATCTCAATCGGACTATTTTCTATTCAATGGACAGGATGGATCTTTTACGTTGCGATGATGGGATTGTTTGCAGTAATATATTTAATTGCAACATTCATATTCAAGGTTGATGAGGATAAAGAATTATATGACAGTAAAGGTCAATGGCTGATTCATAATAAAGAACTGCAGTCTATTGTACTTATGGGTATTGTCGGTTTTGCAGGTCTTGCAATATTTAAAGGTGTTGGTGGTGTTTTAGGAATATTTTCAAGAGTATTTAGCTTATTAAGCTTACAATCTGCATCTGTTGTTGTAGGAGGATTCCCGAATGTACTCATTTCTGTTGCAGAGATGCAAGCACCTAATATGTTAGGTTCTGGAATGACTTCAATGTTTTTAGCAAACACCGAAGGTTTCATAAATGGTATCGGAGGTATTGCAGTATTCTTTGCAGCTCTTGCAGTATTGGTCATTTTAGTTATAAGGGCTTGGAAATTCAGAAATTCAAGTCAAAGACCTGTTGTTAATGAAAAGCCTCAAAAAGGTCAAAGATTATCTGCAGCTAAAAAACTAGATGACAGTCGCAAATTCAAACTTGCACTTACCGATTTAAAATTCGGTGGGGACGATCCAATTTTATCAAATAAACGTTTAACCGTATTATATGCAACATTATTTGTTGTATGGGTAGTAGTAACTGCTTTAGCGGTTAACCAAGGTTCAAGATTTATTACCACAATCGTATTGCCGTTTGCACTTTTAGCAGGAGTATTTGTTGGTTATGCTTATGATTATATTAAATTCAGACTTAACAATGATAAATTGTTAGCAGTAAGCACAGCATTCTGCGGATTTTTAGTGGGTGTGCCACTTGCAACAATCAACAAGACTTATGGTATTTTAGCATTTGCTGCAATTGCTGCCATCGGTTTAGTTAGTATTTATGCTCTTAAATCTAACTCTGCAGATAAAAATTATGTTCCGGTTAAAAAATATGTGTTAATCTGTGTTGTAGTACTTGCATTAATTACTCCTGTTGTCTGCGGAGCTTATCAAACTTCAGAAAATGTTGTTCCGGGTACAAATGATTACATGTGGAATGCACTTGAATGGGTTAATGAAACTCAACCTAAAGATACTGTACTTACATCCTGGTGGGACTTTGGTTACCTCTTTGAGGTTGCTGCTGATAGACAGGTAACATTCGATGGAGGTTCCCAGTCAGGGGAACGCGCTTTCTGGCTGGGTCAGGCTATGACTACTGGGGATTTAGAATTGTCTGCAGGCATATTTAGAATGCTGGATTCAACCGGTACCTTGGCCGATGAGTATTTAGTAAATGTAACAGGCAGCACAGGTAAAACAACCAAGATACTTATAGATATTCTGCCAATGACTAAAGAAAATGCTCAAAAAACATTAATCAGTAAATATGATTTGACTTCAGCTGAAGCTAAACAAACGGTTAAATATACTCACCCAAGCAAGATAAGGCCTGTGATATTTGTCGCATCTTCAGACATGCTTCAAAAAGCTGGATGGTGGAGTTACTTTGGTGCATGGAACTTTAAAAACCAATCTTCCGAAAACTACAACTACTATGTGCCATATGATTCAGCGAAAGTAACTGCAGGACATTCTGCTAAGGTACGATTACTTGAAGACCAAGGCATGACAGTAAATGCTGTAATTGAAAGGGGTAACGGCAATAACACTACCAATGTTCATGTTGAATCAGTTTACACCGACACAGGCAAACCAATTGAAGTTAATGGTAGTGAATATAATCCATTAAAAGCATCCAAGTTAATTTTAATCGAAAACGGATATGTTATGAAGAATGAATCCATTAAAGGTGCTAGTGATGGTAATTATACTTTGTTTGTAATGGCACAAAATAACGAGTATACTCCAATCTTGATGAGTAATGAACTTACCGATTCCATGTTTACTAAGTTATACCTACTTGGAGGTTCGGGCCAAAAAATATTTGAGCCAGTACACACTGAAAGCGGTGTAATGTTATTCAAAGTAAACTTCAATAATACAAAAGCAGGTAGTTAATTTATTTAACTACTTTTTTTCTTATTTTTTTAAATTTATTTATATTATAATAATCTAATATACTATTTAGATTGACTAATTTTTTTAGAGGTTTTCGTACATGGGTATTGAGGAGAAGATTAAAGATATTGAGGAAGAAATTCAAAAAACACCTTATAATAAGGCTACTTCACATCATATTGGTAAGCTTAAAGCTAAATTATCCAAGTTAAAAGAAGAATCTCTACAGAGAAGCAGTGGAGGGTCTAAAGGTCAAGGATTCCATGTTAAGAAAACTGGTGATGCGACAGTAGTGCTTGTAGGGTTTCCATCTGTTGGTAAATCAACATTATTAAACAACATCACAAATGCAGAAAGTAAGGTTGGAGCTTATCAGTTCACCACCTTAGATATTGTACCTGGTGTAATGGAGCATAAAAATGCCAAAATACAAGTATTTGATATTCCAGGTATTATTACAGGAGCCAGCAGCGGTAAAGGTAGAGGTAAGGAAATCCTTTCAGTTGCAAGAACTGCAGATTTAATTTTAGTTGTTCTCGATACACTTAATCCACAACACCTGGATGTTATTCTAAAAGAACTTAGGGTCATCGGCATTAGACCGAATGAACAACCGCCTGATGTCACAGTTAAAAGGAAAAAGCTGGGCGGGGTTAAAGTTTCATCCACCTGCAAACTAACTCAATTGGATGAAAAAACAATCAGATCAATCCTCAACGAGTATGGATATATTAACGCTGATGTGCTCTTCCGTGATGATGTAAGTATGGATCAGTTCATTGATGTATTGGACCGCAACAAATCATACGTTCCAATGTTAATTTTACTTAACAAAGTAGATTTGGTCGATAATGCATATATTGATGAATTAAAGAAGTATATTCCGGATTTCATTCCAATTTCCGCAGATAAAAACACTAACATTGATGAGTTAAAAGACATTATCTTTGATAATCTTGATTTGGTGCGGATTTATTTAAAACCACAAGGACGTAAAGCTGACATGAAAGATCCATTGGTTATTAAAAAAGGTTCCACTGTTATTGATGCCTGCGGCAAACTTCACCGCGAGTTCGTCAAAAACTTTAGACATGCCAAGGTATGGGGAACTTCTGTTAAATTCCCTGGTCAAAAAGTAGGTCCTGATCATGTACTTGATGATGAAGATATTTTGCGTGTAATTTTAAAGAAATAATCATGACAACTATTTTTATAACCGGCACACCATGTGTCGGCAAAACAACAATTGCCTCTAAATTAAATGGGCACTTAATTAAAATAAACGATGTTGCAATAAACAATGGTTTTTTATTGGGTATTGATGAGGATAAAGGATATAAGATCATTGACATTCCAAGATTAAGCGAGCATATATCTGATATCACTAAAGATTGTGAAGGTGTGGTAATTTGTGAAGGCCACCTCTCACATTTATGTGATGGGGCAGATAAGGTAATCGTTTTGAGGGTACGTCCAGAAATTTTAGAGTCAAGACTTAAAGCAAGAAATTATTCCGCCTCAAAAATCCGTGAAAACCTAGAAGCAGAAACACTTGGGGTTTGTTCAGCTGAAAGCTATGAAAAATATGGTGATAAAGTCTTTGAGTTGGATATTAGTGATTTAGAAATTAGTGAAGCAATTGGACTAATTGAAGATGTGATTGCTAATGGCGGAGATTATCCAGTTGGCAGTGTTGACTTTATGGATTGGTTAATTGCACAATAAGTTATTGTTGTGTTTTAGAGTAATAGTGTTATTAAAATAATTATATCTGGTTTTAAACACGTCTTATATTTATATTGATGAAAGCGGTGATTTGGGAACTAAACAAGGTAGTTCAAAGTATTTTATCATGGCTGTCATTAAAGTTGAGGATTCAAGAAGTTAGATAAGATAATTAAGAAAATCCGAAGGTTCTCTAGAAAGAAAATGTTAATTTCTGCTGAAATCAAGGGCGGAAACTTATCCTATGAATTAAAAATCAAAATCCTCAAAAAGTTAAAAAACATTGATTATGAGGTTTTCATAATCGTTTTCGACAAATTAAACAGATATAAAATAGGTTATGAATATGACAACAAGGAAGTGTATGACATTTTAGCTTCAAAGCTGGCGGAATTAATTAATATCGATAAATCCACTTTCATATTCATTGACAGGTCAAAAAACAAGCAAGAAGAAATTGATAATTTCAATGATATCTTTTTAAACAGTTTGAATAATATTCAAAAGCAACCTATTAATATATAACATGAGGATTCAATGCATTATAAAGGTTTGCAGATGGCAGATTTAATTTCATGGTCAGCTTTTCAGAATTTTGAAAATGAAAAAATGTTCAAAATCAAATAATTTCTGCCAACACTCCAATTAATCAAAAAAATAATCCATCATCCAAGTTTTTGAAGGTACTGAATTGTCTCAAATTCACAACCTTTATTAATAGTAATAAACATAATTATTCTTAATATTCATATTAACCTAAGGTTATTTTAACTATGGTTTTTGTTTTAATTTGCGCAAATCATTTTAATTCAATTTTGAATATTATATCCTACATTTTAAGGGAGGATATTTTTGAGTAGAGGAAAAAGACCAAAGTGGATGATTGAAATAGCGATTGAGAGAATGAATATTCTTTTTAACCGTGCTGAGATGGAATTCATCAACCATCCTGAGCGATCCAATCGTTATGTCGAATTAGCACTTAAATTGTCTACTAAGTACAATACCAAAATACCTGAAGAATGGTCAAGAAGGTATTGTAAGAGTTGCAAATCCTTTCTACAGCCTGGTCGCAATTGCACCGTCCGGCTCGTTAACGAGGAGGTTAACATTTTTTGTGGTGAATGCGGTCATGTAATGAAGATTCCTTATAAAAAGGAGAAAAAGTTTAAAAGGAGAGCTAAATATGAGTCAAGAAAAGAAGGAAATGATGAATAGAGCTCTTAATGCGATGACAATTAACATTGGCAAATCAGGCGTTAATGATAATGTTATTGAAGAAATCAAACGTCAACTTAAAGCTAATGAAATTGTTAAACTTAAATTTGCAAAAAATATCGCTCGCGATAAAGATAAATACATCGACGAAATTGTCACTAAAACTAAAGCCAAGCTCATAGACGTTAGAGGACACGTTGCTGTTATTTACAAGAAAAAGCCTTAAACATTATAAATTTAGAGTTACAGGCCCTATTTTTTTAGGTCTTAAGTTTACAGTGGATTAAGCTACAATAAAAAATATTGGAGAATTAATATGACTACTGTATTTGATGTACCTGCAGATTTATTAATTGAAAAAGTCGCAGAAGAATTTAAAGAAAATGATAAGATAGAGTCTCCTGCATGGTCCAATTTTGTTAGAACCGGTGTTCACAAGGAAAGAAAACCAGAAAATGTTGATTGGTGGTTTATAAGAACTGCTTCAATCATCAGAAGAGTTTACATTGATGGACCTGTTGGTGTTTCAAGTTTAAGAACTTTCTACGGTGGTAAAAAAGACCGTGGTGTACGCCCTGAAGCATTTAGGAAAGGTAGCGGATCTATTATTAGAACTGCACTTCATCAACTTGAAAATGCAGGATATGTGGAAAAAGTAAAAGGTGGAAGAGTTGTCACTCCTCAAGGAAGATCCTTTTTAGATAAAATTTCCGGAGAAATAATTAAAGACATTCCTGAACTTGCAAAATATTAATTATATTAGGAGAGTTTGATATGAGCGATTTAGATGAAATTCGTCAAAAAAGAATGGCTGAATTGCAAGCTCAGCAAGCTGCTGCACAAAACCAAGCTCAACAACAAGCTATGGCTCAAGCTCAACAGCATGAAGCTCAAGCACAATTCGAAGCTCAGAAAAAACAAATCTTAGGTCAAATCATGACTCCTGAAGCTCGTCAAAGATTGGCCAATCTTAAATTAACCAAACCTGAGTTGGTTAATCAAATCGAACTTCAATTGATTCAATCAGCGCAAGCTGGAAGCTTAAGAGGAAAAGTCACTGATGAACAGTTAAAGGTCTTGCTTAGACAAATTGCTGGTCAAAAAAGAGAAATTAAGATTACAAGGAAATAATATCATGTCTGCAGCTGTTTTATATAGCGGTGGTAAAGATTCATCTTTTGTTGCGGTCATGCTTAAAAGACTGGGTCTTGACGTTGAATTATACACGGCTAACTTCGGTGTTTATGATTCGTATGTTCCTGCATCAAAATCCGCTAAGTCTTTAGGTTTTAAGCACAATGTTTTTAAAATGAATAGGAGCATATTAGAAGAAACATGTGAGAAAATCTTGGAAGATGGATTTCCAAATGATGGAATAAAATACATCCACGAAAAAACAGTTGAGGAACTTGCTAAAAATCATGATATTATAGCAGATGGGACAAGACGAGATGATAGAACTCCAAAATTAAATATCAATCAAATTAAAAGTCTTGAAGATAGATTTGATGTACAATATATTAATTTAGACAGTTTTGGTCACAAATCAATCAGATTAATCACGCAAAATTTATTTGAAATTTCAAAAGAGAAATCTAGCAAAGACAATAGTTCGGATTTTGAGGTTGAGATAAGGTCCATGATTGATGATATGGGGGGAAATTCTCTAGACATATTCCCGGTGCATTATCAAACTCGTGTTATAGGATATAAACAATAATTATTATTAAGGTGAGAAAATGAGTAGAAATAAACCATTAGCTAAAAAATTAAGAATGGCAAAAGCAAATAAACAAAATAGGAGAATTCCAATTTGGGCTTATGCTAAAACTAACCGTAAACTTAGATACAGGCCTAAACCTAGACATTGGAGAAGAAACAGTCTTAAGTTATAAGAGGGGTAATTATGGAAAGAGTTTACACAATTCCACTTAGAAATGTGAAAGAAGTCAAAAGGACTATCAGGGCTCCTAGAGCTATTAGGGAAATTAAAAATTTCTTAACCAAACACATGAAAGCTAGTGAAGTTAAAATCGACGAATCTATTAATCATGCTATTTGGGAAAGGGGTATTCAAAAAATACCTTCAAAAATCACTGTAAAAGCAGTTAAAGATGATGATGGTGTTGTAAAAGCTACTTTAGCTGAATAGACACACAATAATTAATGTGAGGTAACAATATGTTAAAAAGAGTAGATATTGTAGGAAATCCGAATGTGGGAGTTTTTATCACAGCAACCGATAATTTAGCAATTGTTCCTTATAATCTTTTAGATGATAAAGTAGATATTATTAAGGAAACATTGGATGTTGAGGTACTAAAATCTTCTATTTCAGGGTCAAGCCTTATAGGATCTTTATCTGTAGCTAATTCAAATGGTATTGTTGTTTCCCCACATGTTTTGGATAGAGAAGTTAAACAATTCAGGGATATGGGCTTAAACGTTGCTACAATTCCGGGCACTTATACTGCAGTTGGAAATATTGTTGCCGCAAACGATAATGGTGCAATAGCTAGTCCGTTTTTGGAAGGCGAGGCTATTGAGGTCCTTGAAGAAACTTTAGATGTTGATGTTAAAACTTCCCATATTGTTGGAAGTGACATTATCGGTTCACTGATTAAAGTAACTAATAAGGGTTTCCTAATCAGTTCAAGCGCCCTGCAATCTGAAGTTAACTTCGCTCGTGAAGTATTTGGTGTTGAAGGAGATATAGGTACTGTTGGAAGAGGTATTCCATTAGTAGGCGCCTGCACTATTGGCAATTCCAAGGGTGCAATAGTCGCTAAAGGCAGTACTGGTCCTGAAATGGCTAGAGTTGAGGAAGCGTTAGGCTTTTTAGATGATTTTTAATTAATATAATCATGAGGGATTTTATATGATAACAAAAATTTACAGAGTTAAAGGTACTTTTGTAATGGGTGATGAATACCATGGATTTACTAAAGAATACAAAGCAACTTGTGAAAGTGATATAGAAGACAAGATCTATTCTAATTTTGGAAGTAAACATGGTATCAACAGGAATCAAATTTCAATCAAATCAATTGAAGAAATTGCTCCTGAAGATGTTATAGACCCAGTCGTTAAAGAAATTTTATAACTGCATTGGGGGATTGGCATGGAAGATCAACAAAGATTAAACAGTCTTGTTAATGAAATCAATGTATATAGGCAACAAGCAGATTTAATTCAACAACAAATTGAATTAATACAGGCTTCTATTAGTGAAGTGGATGCACTATTTACTACATTAGATGATATTGAAGGTAAGGAATCTGTTGAAGCATTTGTACCTGTTGGTGCCGGTTCTTTTGTTAAAGGAGAATTAAAAAGCACTGACGAAATCATTGTCAGTATCGGTGCAGGAATTGCAGTTAAAAAAGATGCCGAAGGTGCTCGTGAAATATTATCCGGACAAAAAGAGGAATTAAAAGACAGTTTGGATAAAATGCTTGCTAATTTACAACAGGTAAGCGACATCGCCGGCAATCTTGAAGCTCAAGCACAGCAAATTGCAGCTGCAGCACAAGGTAATACGACCCAAATGGGTTAAATTATCTTTTTTCACTTTTTTTTATAAAACCATTTATTTAATATAAATGATAAACTTACTATTAATATTCACATTTTAACAGGTTGTGTTAGTTTTGTTCGAATCACTAAAAAAGAAACTTTCAAAAACAAGTGAAAAATTAGAAGAAGAACTTGTTGAAGAAGCAAAAAATGAAGACAATATCGAAGAAGAATCAGGTGACAGATTCTCATTTTTCTCATTTGGACGTAATAATGAAGAAGAGGAAGAAAATTCACTCTCTGGTGCTGGTGAAATTCCTGAAGAAGTGGAAGAGGAGATTTTTGAAGAGGAAGTTGATGAGGAAAAATCTCACTTCTGGAAAAGGGATAAAAAACCTGTTGAATCTGTTGACGGCGAAGCTAAAGGTGGAATGTTTTCTTTTGTACGTGAAAAAACCATTCAGGAAAAACATGTTGATGATATTCTATTTGAACTTGAAATGGAATTGCTGCAGGGAGATGTTGCAATGGAGGTTGCAACTGAGGTTGTAGAAAGCGTTAAAGAGGATCTTATAGGTAAAAAAATCAAAAGAAGCAATGATATTACTGAATATGTTTATTATGCCTTAAGAGATGCAATTTCCGAGATAATTGATATTCCTGCAAAATCAATTACTGAAATGCTTGAAGAAAAAAAAGCACAGAGGAAGCCATTAGTGGTAATGTTTGTTGGAATTAATGGTACAGGCAAAACCACCACTATTGGTAAACTGGCTAATTATTACTTAAAAAAAGGTTACACTCCAGTCATTGCCGCTTCAGATACATTTAGGGCAGGGGCTATTGAACAAGTAACTCATCATGCCGATAATGTCGGTGTTAAAATCATCAAACACCAGAAGGGATCTGATCCTGCGGCCGTTGCATATGATGCAGTTGAACATGCATGTGCTCAAGGCAAAGAATTGGTTTTGATAGATACTGCAGGTAGAATGCAAACCAACACTAATCTTATGGATGAAATGAAAAAGATTAAAAGAGTATCCAAACCTGATTTGGTCATTTTCGTTGGAGATGCAATCACTGGTAATGATGCAACCGAACAGGCCAGAAAATTCAATGAAGCTATTGATATTGATGGTGTAATTCTTACCAAGGCCGATGCTGATAGTAAAGGTGGCGCATCGCTTTCTATTGGTCATGTTATTAAAAAACCGATCATGTTTTTAGGTGTTGGTCAAGGATATGACGACATCAGGGAATATGATGCTGAATGGATGCTGAATCAGTTATTTTCTGAAGAAAATGAAGCAACCGGTGATGAATAGCTCTTGATTTAACTGATATATCTTATTGTCAGTTAAATACTTTTTATTTTTTCTTAAATACTCTTTCAAATCAAGATTTGAAATCTTATAATTTCATTATTAAATAAATTTTAATTCAACTTATTTAAATTTATTTTATCATCATTGTTCTTTTTTTAATTAGTTCTATACTGTTTAAAGCTATTTTTTAAAAATTAAGCTATCTCAATCCAAATATCTTATTAAAAAGGTTTATATATGTTTTTATATAAACCATTAATCACTCAATTTGAGGTGGTGAAAAAATTTCGATGAAGAACAAAACATTGATTTTATCAATTGTGCTAATCTTATTTTTCATGATAGGTGCAGTTAGTGCAGTTAATGAAACCGATGTAGTTGATTCTCCTGATGACTCTTTAGACGATGAGGTACTTTTGGACAATCAAAGAGAAATTCAAACAACAATTAAAAGCAACAATACTAATATTGTTAAAGGCAATGACTTCATTGTACAATTAACAGATGAAAATTCCACACCTGTTGCAAATAAATCAGTTCAGTTCACTCTGGATTCTCAAGTCACTAATGTCACGACTGATGAAAATGGAACTGCAAAACTTAAGATTTTAAAGGATGTTGGAAAATACACAGTCAAATACTCGTTTTCTTCTGATGGATATGCTGGATGTGAAAATTCAACTAAAATATTTGTCATCCCGACTTCTGCTTCTAAGATATTGGCTTCAAATTATAATGCTTATATTGGGATTAAAAATAAATACACAGTTTGTTTAACAGTTGGTGATGTTCCATTATCCGGCAGGGAAATAGTTTTTAAAATTGATGGTAAAAAATATATCAAAAAAACGAACAGAAATGGCAGAGCAAGTCTTAATATTGAAAAACCTAAAGGAACCTATAATATATGCTGCTATTATTATGGTGAGGACAATATTGATTCTGCAAAATGCAAAGCTAAAGTTAAGGTCATAAAAGGGATTCCTACCAAAATTAAAAAGGAAAATTCTGTAATTTATAGACATAAAAAAGCCGATTATCTTAAGGTCAAACTTTATGATGCCCGTGGAAACTTGCTCAAATCCAAAAAAGTTACTTTTAAAGTAAATGGCAAAACATATATTAAAAAAACAAACGGCAACGGAATTGCAAAAGTTAAAATCAAATTAAAAACAGGAACATATAAAGTAAAGGCGATATTTAAAAAGACCTCAATATATAATAAAACTTCAAAGACTATTAAAATAAAAGTTAAACCAAAACAGGCTCGAAACAATGGAATGTGGCTACTTTCCATTGATATGGGCAAAGTTAATTTTACCAGCCTTAAAAAGATTTCAACAAAGCACATTTTCTTGAATTCCAAATGCATTGAAAGATTCGGTAAAAAATATGTTGAATCATGGATTAAAACCGCTAAATCCAAAGGCATTAAAGTTCATTTATGGATGCAGGTATTTTACAACTCAGATGGAGGTTGGGTAAATCCAATTAAAAATGGCAAAATTAATCATAAACTAATTGATAAAAAAGTTAAGGAAGCTAAAAAATATGCCAAGATAAAAGGCGTTTCCGGAGTTCATTTTGATTATTTACGTTTCCCAGGCACTGCTTATAAGTATAAAAATGCTGTAAAAGCAGTTAACTTGTTTACTAAAAAAGCAACTAAGGAAATCCATAAAGTAAATAAGAAAATCATTGTATCGGCGGCAGTTATGCCTGAACCCTCTTCAATGAAGACGTATTATGGTCAGGACATCTCCACAATGGGCAAATACTTGGATATCATCGTCCCTATGGTTTATAAAGGGAATTATCATGCCAATTCAAAATGGATTAAATCGGTAACCAAGTCCTTTTCTAAAAAATCAGCTAAGGCAAAAATCTGGACAGGCCTTCAAACTTACAAATCAGATTCAAATATTAAAAAGATTTCAGCCAAAGAACTGATGAGGGATGCAGATGCGGCAGCGCTTGGTGGAGCATATGGAGTAATCTTATTTAGGTATGGTTTAATTAACTATATTGACTTTGCAGAGGTTTAATCATGAACAATAAAATATTAATCTTTTCAATGATTTTAATGGCTATTTTATCCGCTTCTGCGATATCGGCAAATGATAATGTAACCGGTACTTTTGAAGTGGAGGATAGCATAATTACTAATGAATCTCAAATAAATGAAATTGACGATTCAATAATTGAAAATACAAATTCTACAAACACTAATGAGGATATAGCTATTTCTGAAATATCCTCTTCAGATGTGGTCGGATATAAATCATTTCCCACAACAATCACAGGGATATTAACATCAAATGGAACGCCACTGTCTTCTAAAAATGTTAAAATTGTTTTAAATGGGGTAACATATAACAAAATCACTGATAGTAACGGTAAAGTTAGTTTAAATGTTAAATTAGCTGAAGGTTCCTACACTGCCCAATTTTTCCACGATGGGGATAATTTAACAAGCAATGCAGTTGCAACTTCAAAATTAATGGTTATGGATCTAATTAAAACCAAACTTAAATTGGGAGATAAGGATATTAATTATCGCCAAGGTTCTAAATGCTTATTTTATGTTAAGCTAGTTGATTCAAATGGAAATGCTATTGGAAACCAGTGGGTTACATTTAATGTTGATGGTAAAAATTATACGGTTAAAACAAACGCATACGGTAATGCTAAAATCTATTTAAAACTTAAGAAGGGTAAATATAAAGTAAAATATTCCTTTAAAACATCTTTTCCATATCTTTCTTCTAGCGGATCATATAAAATTGATGTGAAAAATAAAATGCCTAAAGGCAATGGCTATTGGCTATGGTCTTCTCATATGAAAAAAGTAAATCTTAAACGCCTGTCTGGAAAAGGAACTAAACATATTTTCCTCCATGTCCATGCCATATATCAGCATGGAAAACCTTCTGTAGTATCATTTATTAAAAAAGCACATAAATATGGAATTAAAGTTCATTTATGGATGCAAGTATGCTATAATAATGGAAAATGGGTAAGGCCGGTTAATAAAGATGGTTCTTTAAAATACTGGTTTTTAAATAAGAAAGTCAAAGAAGCTAAAAAATATGCTAAAATTAAAGGTGTTGATGGAATTCACTTTGACTATATGCGATTTGGAGGAACAGCACACTTGTATAAAACTTCAACAAAAGCTATTAATTATTTCGTTAAAAAGGCTAGCGTATCTGTTCATAAAGTTAAGTCCAAGTGTATAGTTTCAGGAGCTATAATGCCTGAACCCGGCATGATGGAGTATTATTATGGTCAAGATGTTCCAAAAATCAGCAGATACTTGGATGCACTACTTCCGATGGTTTATAAAGGAAATTATGGTCAGGATACTTCTTGGATTACTTCAGTTACAAGGACTTTTGTCGATCAATCAAATGGAGCCCAAGTCTGGTGCGGCCTTCAATCTTACCATTCAGACAGCAATGCTATAAAATTGTCTCATAAGGCTCTTTTAAAAGATGCAAAAGCCGCTAAAAATGGAGGGGCAAATGGAATTGTTTTATTTAGATTTGGTATAAGTTGCAATTTTAATTTTAATAAAGTTTAATGAGTTAATTTTATTAACTCTACCATTTTCTTTTTGCTAGTGCTTTTATGCGCTTTTTTTCAATATTTTTTTCCCTATCGGATTGGTATTGTTTCTTTTGGCGATTGGTTGCTGTTTCATTATTTCTCATTACTGTTACAAGATCTATTGAATTGCCGCTGCATGCCATTATCACTCGTATTTCTTTATAATCCTTATTTGAAGGAGCATTGTAGACTACGGCATATAGATTATTTTCTGTGTGTTCGTAATTTATAGGTTCTTCACATAGTATGCAGTTAACAACATATTCGCGACTTAATCCGTTATCTTTGAGCCTTTCGATAAAATGGTGATTTTCAAAGCACCAATTTATGCCTGTGGTTTCACCCATTATAAATTTGTCAAAAACATTCATCAGTTATTAATATGTAAATGTTTATTATATATTTTTTACAAATGTAATACATTCCTAGAAACTTAAGATTTTTTATTTTTTTTATCATTGTTTATTCATTGAAAATTGCTAATTTTGATTTATTTTGCTTTAATCAGTTATTATTTATTTTAATACTTTATTAATTAATTTTAATTTATTTATATCTAATTTTAATAATTATTAATAGTTTATTTTAAATATTATTAATTATATATATATTTATATAAGTAATTAAAGTTTTTTAATCATGAATTTATTTGATTGGGGGTTGGATTGATGTATTCTTATGATAGATTTGTCAAAGATTTTTTCAGTTTATTTGATGTTTTTATATCTGAAAAATATGTAACTGAAGATAATAAGTTTATTAGAGATAGAAAAATGACTCAAAAAGAGTATACAACATTTATTCTTTCTCAAAGAAGCTGTACATCTTATATTGAAACGATTAGATTTTTCACAATAGGATTGAATAAGAAGTTTAAAACAATTTCTAGCCAAGGAATTGGAAAACAAAGAATGTTCATTGACCCAAAAGTTTTTATTGATATGAATGAATCTTTTATTGACCAATTATATGGCAAATATTCTGGATTTTCAAAATTTAAAGGATATATTGTTAGTGCTTGTGATGGAAGTATTATTGATCTTCCCAATGTTACTTTAACACGTGAAGAATTCCCTGTTGGTGATGAAAACCTGTTAAAAGAAAAAAGAATTCGTGCAAGAGTTTCATGTCTTTTAGACGTTCATTCTAAACATATTTTAACAGCAAAAATTGTTGAAACAACAATAAATGAAGTAGATTTAGCAATTGAACATTTAGAGAACTTAAAACAAAGATTAAACATTACAAAATTAATTACCATTTACGATCGAGGATATCCATCAATCGAACTCATGGCAAAAACCATTGATTTAAACTCTAAATTTTTAATAAGACTACCAAAAAATGTATTTAGACATTTAATCAAACAAATGAAGACTAATGATGAAATTATAAAAATAAATTTAACAAATAATAGATTAAGTCATTTTGATGATGAAAATTTAAAAGAAAAAGCAAGAAAGATGGGGCGATTAGAAATTCGCATAGCATTAGTAGATATTGGTAAGAACGAACCTGAAATACTTGCAACAAATTTAACATCTGAAGAATTCTCAACAGAAGATTTAAAAGAATTATATGGTAAAAGATGGGCAGTTGAAACTGGATTTGACAGATTAAAAAATTTAATCGAAATCGAAGATTTCAGCGGAATTCGAAGAACAATAATCGAACAAGATTTTCACGCCCACATATTCGTTTATAACCTAGCAATGACAATTAAAAATCATGCAGAAAACAATATAACAAGAATACCCAGAAATAAAGATGAAAAAATAATTTATCAGTCGAATTTCGCAAAAATAACGGGAAACATCTATTTATTCTTATTTGACCTAATATTTGAAACGCAAACGAAAAGAGAGCAAATAATCGATTTTATAGTAAAAGAAGCATCTAAAGAACTAATACAATATAAAGAAAATCAATACAATAATAAAGAACGAAAAACCCCGGATGTTTATAATAAACATCCAGGAAACAAGAAAAAAACACACTAATCAAATAATTTCACCAAAAATTAGTGAGTTTTCACATCTTGTTTAATAGTTCTGTTCACAAATCATATAAAAAACTTACGAAAATCAAATCCTAATCCCAAAATAATATAACAACGTTATCAAATAAACAGAATTAATAAAAAATTTCACATGAAAAATCTTAAGTTTCTAGGAATGAATGTAATACCTATGTCACAAAAAAATCAATGGGATTCATCGACAGCATTCATTTTCGCCATGATTGGGGCAGCTGTTGGGCTTGGCAATATATGGAGGTTTAGTTATGTGCTCTACTCTAATGGGGGAGGTTCATTTTTCATTCCTTATCTTATTGCTATTGCCATCATGGGAATTCCATTTTTAATACTTGAATATGGTGTGGGGTTCTCGTTTAAAGAATCTTTCTCGAATATTATGAAGAAAATCAACACGAAATTCGAGATTATTGCATGGATTTTGGTTTTGTTCGTCTTTATTGTTACAGTTTATTATATGGTAATTTTAAGTTGGGATTTGGTATATCTTGGATCTAGCTTCACATTTAGCTGGGGATCTGATGCGGCGGCCTACTTCGTTAACAGCGTAGGCGGAAGTTCCAATCTTGACAATGCTAGTTTTTTATTAATTCCAACAACTGTTGGTGTTTTACTTCTATGGGGTGTTTTATGGTTTATTTCACATAAAAATGTTGAGGAGGGTATTGGAAAGGCATCTAAAATTCTTATTTCTTCTCTATTTATTATGATGGGGGCTATTATTGTTTATGCATTGACTTTGCCCGGTGCAAGTATTGGCGTTACAACATTATTGACTCCGGATTGGAATAAGCTTTTGGATGTAAACATTTGGCTTGCTGCTTTTGCACAGATTATTTTCTCCTTAAGTATGGGTCAGGCCATTGCACTTACTTATGCAAGTTATTTGCCGGAAAACTCTAAGTTAATCGATAATGTTTTAATAGTGGTTGCATCTAACTCTTTATTTGAAATTTGCACTACATTTGGAGTATTTTCAATTTTAGGTTACATGTCATATACTGGAGGAACTCCTATGGTTCAGTTAATCACTGAAGGCACCGGATTAATATTCATTGTCTTTCCAATGATTTTCAACATTATGGGTCCAATAGGAAGAGTTTTAGCGCCATTACTATTCCTGGCCATATTATTTGCAGGCATTACTTCAGCTTTAGGTTTTTTAGAACCGATGTTAAATTCAACATCAGATAAACTTGGATGGTCTAGAAAGAAAACCGCAACAGTTTTAAGCATTGTTGGATGCATATTTTCAGTCATTTTAACAACAGGCATTAGCAGTTACCTTGTTGGCATTATAGATTCATTTGTAAATGAATTCGGAATTCTACTTTTAATAGGTGTTCAATGTATTGTATTTGCTTGGTTTTATGGTGTGGAACGTTTCCTGTCTGTACTTAACGAACATTCCACATTTAAAGTTGGCAGAACTTGGGTATTCGTGATTAAATATTTGCTTCCATGTGTTTTAATCCTGATGTGGGCTATCGGCATAGTTCAGCTATTTTCAACTGCAAAAACATTTGAGATTATGGTTGATTTAATGATTATTGTTGCCGCAGTTCTTGCTGCAATTCTTTTGACAAAAATTAAACCGGCAAATGACTGACATCATTTAATAATTTTTATATGCATCATATCCGGAGTATAGGTGGTATAATGTTTGAAGACCACTTCCAAAGGAGTTATTTATAAAAAACCAAACGATTATGTGGATAAGTACTGCTGCGCTAAAAAGCCATAATCCTCTCTGTTTGTCCCCATTTAAATATTGGCTTAGGCCGGGTATGATAAATGAGAAAATTCCATATTTTAGTGAATTGGTATTCATTGTCCTCAAATCCTTTGCACTTTAGTTTGTATGTTTAATTATATTTACTTTGCAGCTAATTATTTTAATACTTTTGGGTCATTTAAACTAAATTGTCTATTCATTCTTTTAGTAAATGGGCATGGAAATATTTATCATATATTAAAATAAATATTTTAACCATGAAAGTGAAGTTGGCAGTTATTGTGCTTTTGGCAATGTTTCTTATGGGTATTGTAAGTGCAAGCGAGGATGTGAAGTATTCAGATGAAGCAAAAAATATAACCTTCAGGGATGTGAAATTCACAATTCCTGCAGGATATGGGGAATCAAAAGATAATGAAAACTTCAATGATTTGGGATCTGATGGAAAAACTTGTTTTTATATTAATGAAGCCAAGGGAGAAATTATCATAACCGTCATCTCAGACTGGATGGGCATGAGTTTAGATGAATTGTACAAAAAGGGTGCTAATAAATCAACAATAAATAATCATACTGGTTGGAATTATACTGAAGACGGCTTACACTACTTTGGATATGTTCAAGGTGATAAAGGTATAATAATAGCTGTTACAAATGAAACAAGGCTGTCTCAGGTAATCTTATAAATACTGTTAAGTCTAAAGGCGGATGGTACCTTTAGAACTTAAACTAAAAAATTTTTTTAGTATAACACAGGAGTGTGTTATGCATAGTAATATATTATATGTCTTATTTAAAGTTTTATTTATTTTTACATGCCTAAATTTTGATTCAAGGCATTTAGATTTGACTAAATCAAATTCAATCTATATTTTTAAAAATTCAATTGGTAAATAATTATATTAATAAATTTAAACAAAATCATGGTTATGAAAGTCAGATATGTTCTTGCAATTTTAATTTTATTTACATTAATTGCATGTGTTCATGGTGAGAAATTCACTCCTGAATCTGGAACATTTGCATTTAGGGAAGTGGAAATCTTTGAGATAAATGGGATTAACTTTACAATACCTGCAGATTATAATATAACTTATGAAAATAACACTGAAATGGATTTCAAACATGGAAAAAACAAGTTAAATATTTCTGTTGCGGATAATGGAACTGTTGAAAAAGTTAAAAAGGACATGTCAAAAAACATCACTTCCGGAAAAACAATGCTTGGGTCTCAAAAGGGTTATCTTGTAGATAAAAATGGCACTTATACATTTTCTTATATGAAAAATGATAAATTGGTTGTCATTAAATCAGAAAACATGCCATTAATGATTGGGGCTATGGAAGGAGTTAAATAAATTATTTTTAGTGATAATATGGGATTCAATAAAAAACATGCAATGATTTTATTAATTTTCATTTGTGCTTTGCTTGTTATGGGTGTGGCTTTAGCAAAAGATGTGGATGCGGCTAAAACTAAAAAAGTAGCAGTTAGGATTCATGATTTTAAACCTGGAGTGTTATGGGCTCCAAAAGCGGTCAAACTTAAAAATGGGGATGCGATAGCCGGATATGTTACATACTCAGGCAATATGCAATTTGACAGGGGAACAGGCGTTACAGCATGGTATATTGGAAATGGCATGAATGGGGACATTGAACCCCATCACACTAAGATAGTTAAAGTTAAATTTTACTTTAAAAATGTAAAAAAACATGTGAAAACCAAAACAGTCAAAGGAAATAGCGCTCATATTTCAACAGGATTGATTAAAGGATACGCTCCTTATAAAGCGAAGGTTTGGTATAGGACTTATTAAAAAATAACTTTCATCATAACCATTCATCTCAATTTAATATCCATGCCTGCCGCATAATCCAAAGTAGCTCTGATAATAATGGTCTTATTGGAGAGCATAATGATTTGCAGTAATTCGGATAGTTGAAATCTTAAAAAAAAAAGAATCAGATTCGCTGTTGATTGCCACAATCTTAAATGAAAAGAAGTAATTCCTATTCATAAAATGCCATAATTCATTTAAATAAAAATAATGAGGATTACTCCTCGATTATTTTATTCGCTCATAATGTGGGGATTCGTATCTGATTTTAATTTTACTCACCTTATCCAAATCATGACAGTACACTACACCAGGGGTTTCATTAAAGTCTAAGCAGGACTCCCAAGAGCGGTCCCAATAATATTTTCCATTATGGTGGAGTGTTTTGAGTTTTGTTGTGATGTCCAGATAGGTTTTTGCCGTTTTATTCCCAGCTATTACCAAAATATATTGCATGTCTTTTTCTACATAATTAAAAGTTCCAATAACTATAGAACCAATTGTGTATTTTCGCTCTCCTTTTTTGAAAGGAATTACATTTGTTCTATATTTTGCATATTTGTACTTTTTAATGCTGGATTTCTTTTTAGAGGTAACTTTTACATTAACGGAACCTTTAAGTTGAGTATCAGACCCACCAATACTTATATTGCAAATTCTTGTTGTTTTATAAACCTTTTCAACTGTAAGAATTTTTCCTTTTAGTTTTTTGATAGTTTTGAAGTATTTTGCTTTAGGAAGTTTGATAGTTATGCTGGCTTTTCCTTTTTTTATCTGTTTTGGTTTTATAGGTTTTACCATCATACTTGAAGGTCACTTTTTTATTTTTCAGTACTTTATTGTCTTGTGTTTTAAATTTTGCTGTTATTTTGACTTTTTGTCCTTGTTTGCCACTAACAGGTTTAGCTTCGATTTTTACAGGGGGTTTTTTAACAGGATTTGTTTCAACTGAGCTATTGGTGATGTCAGTTGAGATATTTTCAACTTCTTCTGGGTGTGTGGTATTTACATCATTAGCTATATCTGTAGTGTTTTCACTAGCAGAAGCAGCGCCAATTAATATAAACAACAATCCTAAAAGTAAAAATGTCAATTTCAAATTAATTTTAACCATAATATGTCTCCTTATGTTTTGAGTTATATTTTTCTTAGTAATAAGTATTTGGAGTTCTTTAAAACTTGTGCGATTTTAATTTAAACAAATTTTTCATTAAAAATTTTCCCCCAATGGTTGAATTATTTTTATAATTTAAAGTTAATTAATTGCTTATTGTAGAAAATTTAAGTTTATAATTAATCAACAATTTTATCACTTAAGTTTTTGAAAGAGTCTTAAAGTGATATCGACATTTTTTAATATTGGGATATATATAAATTGTATTAATTATGAAAAATTGATTTCATTTCGTAAAATTGCTTTAAGTAGGTTATTGATATGTCTGATAAATTACATGCTGATTCATTTTATAAACACTTAATTTCTAATGGATATTACTTTGATAAAGAATTAATTGAAAATTATCTTTTATCTTTAAAAGTTAAACCGTTTGAAATATTAACTGGGAATTCTGGAACTGGTAAAAAAAAAAAAAAAAAAAAAAAAAAAAAAAAAAAAAAAAAACAAAATTATCTCAACTATTTGCTAAATTTATAACTAATTCTCATGTTATAAATAGTGCTTCTATAAATGTAAATGCTAATTATTTTACAGTTAAAGCTAAAACAAATTATTCCTCTTGGAAAAATATGGGTTGGACACTTGAAAAAGATGATTTTGAAAAAATTTTACCTATTGAAAATTGTGAAGTAACTTGTCCTATGGTGGTTGATGGAATCTCTGCTGAGGGACATATTGATATTTTAACTCAAATATATTATTCAAATAATGAATTAATTGATTACTTTAAGGATTTATATGAAAAAGATGATAAATCCATTGTCGATTTAAATATTAATTGTTTGGATATAAAAAAAATATTCACAGAATATGATGAAATTGATGATGGAGGGATTACTTTAACTCAAAATGCTAATAAAACTGCTGCTAAAAATAGACAATGGATAATGAATAACTCAATTTTTAGATATTTGCCGTTTAAACATGGTTCAATTAATTGTAACCTTAGTGTTAATGGTATTAATTCTAAAGGTCGATTTAGAATAATGCCTCGAATAACCTTTAAACCTAATAATATTTTGCAAGATTATTTAAGAGATAATATTGGTAAAAAAGTAACTGTTGAACTTAAAATTGATAGTTTTAATTTTGAAAATTTTAAACCACAATTCAATTGCAATGAATCGGATGAAACACACAATAGTGATGAGGTTAATTTATCGGATTTCATTAAAAATTCTTCTAAATATAAAATAGTTCCAGTAGGTGCTAATTGGACAGATAATACTAATATTATTGGTTATTATAATGCAATCATGGAAATTTATCAATCTACTCCTGCTTATGAGCTTATCAAGCAAGCACAAGAAGATCCGACCAATCCTTACTTTTTAATTTTGGATGAAATGAATTTATCTCATGTTGAGAGATATTTTTCAGATTTTTTATCAGCTATTGAAAGTGGAGAAAATATCCCTTTATATGGTAATAATGAAATGTTAATGATTCCAGATAATCTTTTTATCATTGGAACAGTTAATGTTGACGAAACAACTTATATGTTTTCACCAAAAGTATTAGATAGAGCAAATACTATCGAATTCGACACGGTAACTGCTTGGGAGTATATGTTTTTAACTAACGAATTAAATGATTTTGAAGGTGATATTAATTATTTACAATCTCCATTAATAGATTCAGACATATCTAATTTAAATATTGAAGATTTAAAAGAAATTTTATCAGAAATCACTTATGATGATGAAAATTTATGGAATATATTGGCAATGGAGCTTACTGGATTTCAAGAAATTCTTAAGGGATCTAGTTTTGCCTTTGGTTTCAGAGTAATCAATGAAATCTTAAGATTCATGGTTGTTGCATGGAAATATGAAAACTCTCCTGATGAATGGGATAATTGGGAGAGATATTTTGATGCTCAGATTAAACAAAAAATTCTTCCAAAATTACATGGATCTGAAAAAGCTATTGGTAATGTCTTAAATGATTTATTTAATATTTGTCTAGAGTATAGGAATAATGCTGAAAATCCTAAATTGTTTATTGTTGATAAAACTAATACTAGATATTACACTTCAGCTTTAAAACTCCAAAATATGGCTAAAATTTTGTCTGTTCAAAGATATGTTTCATTTATTAATTAAGATTTAAATGATTGAGCAAAAAGTTATTATTCAACTTGTTGATGAGGATTCAAATGAATTTGGAACATTGACGGTCAGTTCACTAGATTACAATGGTAATCATAATTCTAATCTGGATATTTCACATTCAATATCATTAAATAATGTTCCTGTTGTCGATGAACCAGATAATATAACTCCAATTCAATATTGTCCAAATATTGGAGCTAATTTTGCTAAATTAATGTTTTTAGAAGAAACAGAGTATCAAATACTATTCGAATCAGAAGATGTAAAATCTAGTTTCGAAGTGTTATATTCACTAACTAAAGTTAACGATAATCATTTCAAAGAGTTTAGATTCTCATTAGGGAATAGTAATCAGTATAAAATCGCTGGAACTCTAAATTTTAGAAGCTATGTTGGAAAATCATTTTTAGATGTTAAAAAAGATGGGATAACTTCTACTAAAATTCCAATTGAAGTTAGATCTAAAAAAATTGATTATCTCAATCAATACTCTACTATGATCGCTGATTTATCACAATATTCATTAAATTTATTATTTGAGATTAACTCACAGTTATACCAAGAATTTGAACTTGATTACAGACAAAAAGAAACATATTATGAGGACTTCATGTTTTTAGAATATCTATTCCGACAAGAAAATCTCCCATCAATTTTTGAATATCTGTCTAAAAACTTACATTCTCATCTTAAAACTCATGCTGAAACGGTTCCATTATCTTTTGCATCTAATGTTAATCAAAATACTTTAAAAAATATTGTATCTAATCCAAATGATCTGTTTAAATCAGATGCTGATTTTAAAATTGTTCATAGATTAAATGGGATATGTTCCCCATGAAATAGAGCAAATTAAACATGAAGATATTATCAATACTCCTGAAAATAGATTTTTTAAATATTTTTTAGAATTAATTAGGGATTTGGTTGAAAAGTTACTTAAAAGTTCTAAAGAAGGTTATATTAAAGATCAGCTATGGTATTTTGGAGAGGAAATTGACTATTATCTATCAAATAAATTTTTTAATCATATCTCAACAATGGAATATGTTCCATTTAACTCACAAATTTTGCAGAAAAAAGAGGGATACAGAGAAATTTTCCAATACTTTTTAATTCTTGAATTTTCATTTAGATTAAGTTGGAATGAAATTAATGATCAATTCAAAGGGTTTGAAAAGAAATTAAGTGAATTATATGAATATTGGTGTTATTTTAAATTATTAAAAGTTTTAAATGATTTAAGTATTTGTAAAAGTGATTTTGAAGATGTTTTTAAAATTAACAAAGATAATTGGTCAATAAGTATTAAAAAAGGAGCACAATCATCAATCATTTTAAGAGATTTTATTTAAATTTGTATGGTTTTGATATTGAAATAAATTTGTTTTATAATTTAAGATTTTCCGATGAGTCAAAATACAGATCTTATTCATTGGCTTTTAAACCAGATTACACTTTGCTTGTTAAAATTAATGATAATATAAATTATATTCATTTTGATGCAAAATACAGATCAGAACTTGAAATTGTTGATTTTTATAGTACAATACACTCTGATAAACAAATTGATGATGAAATTGAGGAACGGGACTCACGTGAAGAAAAAGAATACGTTTTTAAAGATGGAGATATCTATAAAATGCATACTTACAAAGATTCTATTTTAAAAACTGAAGGATCTTATGTATTGTATCCTGGAAATAAAACAAAACAATTCTTTGAGTCGAATATGATAATTCCATCAGTGGGTGCATTTTCGTTAACTCCTGGAAATGATGGTTCTGAAGAAGATAATTTAGAAGTATTTATTAAAGAAGTTATTAAAGCTTTATTAATTCAATCAAGGTTTAATTACTTTAAATTTTAATAGTATAATTCCTAATTATTGATATTTGTTGCGATTAATATGATCGATAGTAATTGGATAAATTTTATATGCATTTTTGATAGGGTATCTTTTTTTAGATTGTTAAGTGATATGATTAAATATTTTCAGATTATTCTAGTGATTTTTTAGTTTATGATTCATTGAAATGATATTTCATCAAATAATTATTATATTGTTGAATTTCACTGTTCTTTAGCATCTTTAGGATGTTTTGAAAATTTTGAATATGCTTTACTAAATTATAACATTATTTCCTTACAATTTTTCCGTTTTATTTTAAACCATAATCTCATTGAATTTTTCATTAACAAGAATATGCATTTCTTTAATTGTTATATTTGTCTTTTTTCGATGATTTCATCTATAATTATGAGATCATGAGTTTATTTTTAGGTCTTCCTCCTCCAAATGAAGGATTTAATTCTTCAGATTCACAAGTTTTAATCCACTATAAAAATTCCATTTCCACAGTTTTCACAAAATCCCATATTTAAACTCTAATTTCATGTTTGCAAGTTGTACATTATCTTAAATCATAGGATACTGCACTTTTCAATGTATTATAAAATTAGTAATTCTAATACTCATAATCTTCATAATAATCATCGGAATAATCTTCATAGTTAGAAGTATCTTCATAATCCTCATAACTAGAAGTATCTTCATTCATCCATGAATATTCCTCAGGGTATGCCTCGGATAGTTTTTTATTTGCATAGTCTGCACCTTCACCGGTTTCATAATAAGGATTTGCTGCACAACTGTGACAAATTTTTCCTTGAGTATAATCATCATTTGCCTCTGCATATGTCAGAGCTTTTCCACATATTGCACAGTATCCATATTCTCCGCTTTCAGAAGAAGATCCTGTAGTTGATGATTCATTCATTGTCGCATTTTTAACAGTTGAATTGTCTACAAGGGTTCTATTGTCCTTGTTTGATGTGTGTTGGGTATATAATCCCCATGCAACTCCAATGGATAATATGACAATAATTGCAATCAATATTATAATTCTTTTATCTATTTTCATAGTATACTGTATATAGTTCATTATAAATTAATTTAACTTTTAATCTCTTATGTCTATGCGCTTCAGAGTTAATGAAGATATTCATTGATGTAAGTGGCCTTTCAGTTAAGGAAATAGTATTGGCACAAGTTTCATCACAATAATTGGAATATCTAGAAGATTAATTTCAATCTTTCCCAAATTGCTCATTTTTTAAATAACATTTATAACGTAAGCTGCTTAATATTTAACCAGAGGAGTTTAGATGAAAACCTTAAATGTTGTTGCAGCTATTATTAAAAAAGATAATCAAATCCTAGCTACTAAAAGAGGTTATGGAGAATTTATTAATATGTGGGAGTTTCCAGGGGGCAAAATTGAAAATAATGAAACAAAAGAAGAAGCTCTCATAAGAGAAATCAAAGAAGAACTTGATTGCATAATAAAACCCACTAAATTCGCCTTAGAGTTGGAATATCAATACCCTACCTTTTATTTAAAAATGAGTTGTTTTGAAGCAGTCATCAGCGAAGGCACTCCAAAACTTCTTGAACATAATGATGCTAAATGGTTAACTAAAAGTCAATTGGATGATGTTGATTGGATTCCTGCCGATATAAAAGCGGTTAATTATTTAAAAGAAACTATGGAAGATTAGTTATGAATAGAATAGAACTTGCAAAAGCAAAAAAAGCAGATCTTGAAGTGAAACTCCAAAAAGTTAAAGGATCTCCAAGAGAAGAAGAATTCAAAATGCAGATTGATAAATTGGATGCCTTAATCAAATATCTTCAAGATCAAGAATGAATAATCAGATTGAAATTTTAAATGGTGCAAGAACAGCATTCGTTGATGAAAATTCCACTTCCAGTGCTAACTTTCGTCCAAGATTGCTGTCAAACAATGATAACTCCAAAATCATTAATTCAATTAGGGATGAGCTTCTAAATTGCGATGAGTTTATTATTTCGGTTGCTTTCATCACAAAAGGCGGCATCACTCCCTTACTGGAAGTTTTTAGTTATCTAGAAAATCATGATATTAAAGGTAAAATCCTAACTACTGATTATTTGAACTTCACCGAACCGGAAGCATTAAAAAAACTCAATTCTTTTAAAAATATTGATGTTAAACTTTATCTGCAAGAAAATGAAGGTTTTCACACTAAAGGATATATTTTTAGAAAAGGGGATGTTTTCACAGGAATTGTTGGAAGCTCCAACATGACAATGAATGCACTTAGCGTTAACAAAGAATGGAATGTCGAGTTCACATCACTAAAAGAGGGGGAGATGTTAAACCAAATCAAAAACGAATTTGAAAAACTATGGGTTGATGGGGAAAATCTCTGTGATGTGCTTCCAATTTATGAAAAAATTTATAGGGATAGTAAAAAGTTCAGTAGTTTTAGAAAGTTAACACGTAAAATAAAAGAAAACAATATTGTTCTGACTCCAAACTATATGCAGGAGCAGTTTCTAGAAAATATTCGAAATCTAGTGAGTCACGGTGAAAGGCGTGCAATCCTTGTATCTGCTACAGGAACTGGTAAAACCTATGCATCTGCTTTTGCAGTTAAGGATTTTAATCCTAAAAGATTTCTATTTTTAGTTCACAGGGAACAGATTGCAAAGCAATCTATTGAAGCTTATAGGAATGTATTTGAAAATCATGATGATTTTGGCCTATTGACCGGCAATTCAAAAGATTTCGATAAAAATTATTTATTCTCCACTATCCAAACCATGTCTAAAGATGAGGTTTATCACAAATTCTCTCCAGATTATTTTGACTATATTGTAGTGGATGAAGTTCACAAAGCAGGAGCATTGTCCTATTTAAAAGTCTTAGACTACTTCAAACCCAAATTTTCACTGGGCATGACCGCTTCACCAGAGCGCAGTGACGCTTTCAATATTTATGATTTGTTTGACAACAATATTGCCCATGAGATTAGATTAAAAGAGGCTCTTGAAGAAGATCTGTTATGTCCGTTTCATTACTTTGGCATTAGCGATGTTGTATTTGAGAGTGGTGAGATTGATGATGATTTTGATGACTTTAACTTGCTTGCATCAGATGAGCGAGCAGATTATTTGATTGAAAAATCCGAGTTTTACGGATACTCGGGAGAGAGACGAAAGGCGTTAGTATTTTGCTCAAGAAAAAAAGAAGCCCAAATGTTGTCTCGTGAATTTAATAAAAGAGGTCATGCTTCTCTTGTCCTAACCGGTGAGGATGCACAGGATATGCGTCTTGAGGCCATTGACAGACTAGTAAATGATGACAATCCAGATAAATTGGAGTTTATTTTCACTGTTGATATTTTTAATGAAGGTGTTGATATTCCAGAGATTAATCAAGTTCTATTGCTTCGTCCAACTGAATCTCCTATTATTTTCATTCAGCAATTAGGCAGGGGTCTTCGGAAATATCAGGATAAGGAGTATGTTGTCATCATTGACTTTATTGGAAATTACAAAAATAATTTCATGATTCCAATAGCTCTTTCGGGAGACAGATCTTATGATAAGGACAGGATTCGCAAGTATTTGATGGAAGGAAATAAGATCATTCCTGGAGCATCATCAATCAACTTCGATGAAATTTCACAAAAGCGCATCTATGAGTCAATTAACAATACTTCCTTTTCAAGAAAGGCATTGTTTAAAGAAAAGTACAATCAATTAAAATACAAGTTGGGCCACATTCCGTCATTATATGATTTTGCAGTCAACGGCGAATTTAATCCTGAATTGATTCTCAATCACAAGGACTATCCGACATATCATGATTTTTTATGCGACATTGAAGAGGACTATTCTTCACATATAAGTGACGATGAGAGGGATTCATTGAAATTTATTTCAAAAAAATTGTTAAAGGGAATTAGGCCACATGAACTTATAATTTTGGAATGTTTGAAAATCAACAAATATTTCACTGTTTCACAAGTCGAAGAGTGTTTAAAAGATAATTTTGGCCTTCTCAATCAGATAGATGATATTGAAGGGGCCATTAACTTTTTAAGCCTGAACTTTTATAGAAAAGAAAACGGTGAAGGTCATCAAAAGAATACGATAGAAAACATTGTATCAAACCCCAAGAATTTATTTTTCAACTTCAAAGATGATACGGAGAGATTTGAAATATCCTCAAGCTTTAAAAAAGCGCTAACAAATCCAACATATTATAATCATTTAAACGACGCATTAAAATATGCATTTTATAAATATGAAATGATTTATAAATCTGACTTGCAATTTAAATTGTATGAGAAATACTCTCGTGAAGACGTTTTAAGGATCTTGAACTGGGATTACTTTATGAATGGGCAAAATATCGGAGGGTATAAAATAAAATACAATACCTGCCCAATATTTGTCACTTATGATAAGTCAGAAGATATTTCAGAGACAATAAACTACAATGATCACTTTATTAATAAAGGTACCTTCTCATGGATGAGTAGGAATAATCGCAAAGTTTCTTCAAAAGAATTGGAGCCGTTAGTTGATTATGATGATTTGGATATTGAGTTATTTATCCAAAAAAGTAATGATGAAGGAATAGAGTTTTATTATATGGGCAGTCTGACACCATTAAATTATAAACAACTTTACAGAAATATTGATGGTAAAAGTCATCCGATTGTTAATTTCACATTCCGTCTTGACTGTGAAGTCAAAGATGAGCTCTACAGTTATTTTGTTCGCGACTAATTATTTTTATATTAAAGCAATTTTTTGAACCTAGAGCAATTTTATAAGTCCATACATCCTTAATATTTAAATAATGGCGATTATATACTTTATATCAAACAAAACTAGATATTGTTGAATTTAGAGGAGGTGTAATTTTAGTGGTGAATTAATTTTGTATACTCCAATATTGCTTTAAATTTGTTAAATTTTAATAATAATTAATTATTGCTTTCTATTTAATGAACAGAAAAATATAAATAGGAATTTGTCCAAAATAATGATTATGAATTCAAAAATAGATATTTCAAATAAAACTTATGGTCAATTCAACGACTATATTTTTAAAGCTATTCTACATAGTCGAGCAAATGGTCTATTAAAATTCATGAATATTCCATATACTATCAAAAAAGTATTGTTGTCTGAATATATTAGTTTAGGGCCCTCAATTTCCCGTCTTGACTTTGTATGTGAAGCAGAAAAAGATGGGAAGAGGACATCATTAATATTGGAATGTCAGTCAACACTTCCAACAGGTGAAGATATTAAAAGATTTTATCAGTATGTGTCTACTTTACGCATATTTATAGATGAATATGTTGATTTATTTATTTTGTGCACTAAAAAAGCAAAATATGATAAAATAGAATTTGGGATTAATGAGGGATGTAATTATATAATGCACATGATTTCTCTTAAAAAATTCAAAGCAACAGATATCTTTAAAAATATTGAAAATAAACTAAAAAACAGTGAGGAAATTACAGATGAAGATATTGCATCACTTCAAGTAATTGTTTACACAGATTATGAAGAATCTCCATTAAATATTTTAATTAAAGCTCGTAATCTTTTTGAAAAGATTGCTGAAAAATCTAAAATGGATATTAATGAGAAAAAAGCGATTATTTATTTGTTCGATGTTTTAAGTACAAATATGTTAGATGATAGTGAATCAAAACAATATGAGGAGAAAAGTTATATGTTACTTAATCCAATGGATCGTTACTGTGAACGAAAAGGTAGAGAAGAAGGTAGAGAGGAAGGTAGGTTAGAAGGTAGACAAGAAGTTAAATTTGGCATTGCCAAAAACATGATTAAAAAAGGATATTCGATTGAGGATATTGTTGAAATAACTGGGTTGTCTAAAAAAAATATTTTGAATATAAAATAGTTTATAAAACTATTTTTTTTCCTTTTTCATAGGGAGGAAACTTATATGTTACTTAATCCAATGGATCGTTACTGTGAACGAAAAGGTAGAGAAGAAGGTAGGTTAGAAGGTAGACAAGAAATTAAATTGGATGTTGCTAAAAACATGATTAAAAAAGCTTATTCGATTGAAGATATTGTTGAAATAACTGGTTTGTCTAAAAATGATATTTTAAATTTAAAATAGCTTATAAAACCATTTTTTCCTTTTTCCATGTATTTGAGAACATTTTAAATTAAAACGTTTTCATGCTAAATTTAAGATTTGTTGTTCAAAACAGGTTAGAATCAAAGACAATGTCTAAACTTAAAATTGGTAAAAAAGTAACTTATAAAACAACTTATCTAAAGTTTCAATCTCAAAACTTATCTGTTTTTAAAAACAAAGTCATATTGATGGCTGAAAAATATATTCGATTGATTAATAGTTCATATACAATTATTAAAAATTCAAAAAATTATGGTAAATTTGCAAGTTTAGATGATGCAAGATTCTTTAGAGATGAATTAATAGATAATGCTTGGGATTTAGACTCAATTAAACAATTATATAAATTTGAGGATACTTATTTTGTTGTAAGTATTGATGGGAAAATAAATCTCCTTGAAAAATATAAAAGAAAACCATCACAAAAATTGATGGGATACTTAAAAAATATAAAAGAAATCCTAATAGTTCAAAATATGGTTTAAACATTACTAAAGTCTTTGATACATTTGTTGGGTGTCCGCCAAAACTAATTTTTTTTATTTTGAATTTTTTATAACTGCGTTATAATTTTCTTGTTTTGTTAATTTTTTTCATTAAATTAATTAGAATTTAATTTTAATTATTTATTATTCATAATTTTTAATATGGATTATAATGATTTATTTATATTTGATTTTAGTCATTTTTAGAATAGTAATATTTATATACTATGATGTACATATTTTATATTAGATATGAGTTATTATGTGTTGGTTATTTATGGTTAGTAAGAAAGTTATTAAGAATCAGGCTGAATTAGGCATTAGGACTTATAGATTTTAATGTTCCAGAGAATCATATTTCTCGTTTTGTGGTTGATTTTATTGAAGAATTTTATCCGATTTTGGGAATTAAAGAGAATAAGAAAAAAGGCGGTAGGCCTTCATATCCTCCATGTTCCATGTTAAAATTACTTGTTTATGCAAAAATAGACCATATTGAAAGTGCTAGAGTCATTGCAGAAATGACAAAGTACCATGACATATATAAATTCGTTTGTGATAGAATTAAACCCTCTGAACGTTCAATTCAAAGGTATCGTGATGAATTTGGACGTTATTATGAAGTATTGCTTCAAATGACATTAAAAATGGCCGTAAAAAAAGGATTCACTGAATTTAATCATGTTGTAGTCGATGGGACCATCAAAAAAGCATTCAATTCTAACCAAAATATGATCAGCAAAAAAGAAACCAATTTGCTGGTCCAGTTCTACAAAGGACTGGAAGTTGACCTTAAAAAGCTTGAAAAACTCAATAAACCAGCTCAAAAAATACTAAATGATGACAAGGAAATGTCCAATGATGAAAAATTAGAAATATTATATGACATCAGAACTCAATTCAAATTCACAGGACAGGATAAAATACCAATGAATGATATTGAAGCACGCATGATGAAAGGCAAAAAAGGAAACTTCCTGGTTGCTTATAATATCCAATCTGCAGTCGATTACGACACCAAACTAATCTGCGCATTAAACGTCACACAAAACCCTACAGACCATTACCAACTACCAGAAGTAGCTGACAAAGCAATAAACAACATAGGAAAAGTACCAAAACACATGAGTGCAGATACAATATATTTAAATCAAATAAGCCTATCATACTTTGTAAACAAAGGAATAGATGGATTAATACCAACAAGAAAACAATCCAAAGAAAAAATAGGCAAATTAAATCCAAACCAATTCCATAAAGACCACTTTTACTACATATCCGACCTAGACTTATTTATGTGCCCATCAGGACAACCAATGTACTTCTACAAAGAATACACACACAACCAAACGAAGAACCAGACAAACCCGACAAAATAAAAAGACTCTACAACAATTATACTGCATGTAAATACTGCATTCACAGAAAATCCTGCTTAACAGACAAACAAACACATAAAACCATCACAGAAAACGGTGGCAGATTAGAAAGAGCAATGTTCTTCAAAATGGAAAAAGAAGAATATAAAGAAGAATTCAAAAAAAGACCAAGTGTAGAAGGACCATTCGGAATATTCAAAGAACAATACCATGTAGAACAAGAAATAGTAATCGGAATGGTAAAAACCGGAGAAAGACTCAACCTAGATGCACTAGCATACAATATAAAAAGATTATATAATCTTATTCAAGGAGAACAAAATAATAAAGAAGATATTGTTGATTTTTGTGAAAGTATATCCACTACACACCAATTAAAGCTTGATGTGACCATTTACTAGAATCCACACTCAAAAATCATTTTTGGCGGACACTCTTGTTATTAAAAAACAAATTGCTGGTGAGGATTGTATCTTTGGATATTATAACTCTCTTGAAGATGCCGAATTTGTGAGGAACTTTCTTTTAGATAATCATTGGAATTTAGGTGCATTTAAACAAATCGAGTTTGACGAGGAAACAAACAGTTATAAAGTTCTAGAGGTAATTGGTGATAAGATATATGTGTTAGATTCATTTAAAACTAAAGAAGATATTAATCTTAATGAACTGCACGAGAAATTCTTAAATAAAATATTTAAACATAAACTTGGACTTGCCCAACATCCGGATTTAGATGAGCTTAGGGATAAAATCCCTGCTTTAGAAGACAAATTCAATATTGAAGTTCAGGATGAGGTTTGGTCATTTAAAGAGAGGAAAAATCCTCTAAACGATATTATATTTAACTTAACACCTTTCCAGCAAAGTGTTTATGATGAGGTTAATAACTCCAGCTTTGAAGATATTAAAAAATCATTAATTAGATTTAAATCAAAGAATTTTGATGAAAAAATCCAAAAAAACTTAGAGGATCTTATAAAATCAGATTTGATTGTTAAAAATGGCAATTATTACGCTAAAAAGTAATTTTTAAATAATATCTTTGATTAATATTGATGCGTATTTGTTATTCAAATACAAATTTCTTTTTTTGGTTTGAACTTATAGGAGAGTCATATAAACTCTCCTTTTAATTTTTATTCTCTTTCACTTAACAGTTCACCAGCTACTCCAACATTATCTGCAGGGTAAGCTTGAACTAAAACAGTAATAGCTTCAATAGGCAAATCATATGCTTCAGCTACGGTTTTAGATACATTTTTAACCATTTCTCTTTTTTTCTCAATACTTATTTTTTCATTTCCAGCAATTGTCACTACGGGCATTTTATCACCATTAAAATATATTAAGTTATCTAGATAAATAAATTATTAAAAGGATTTGATAATTATGCTTGGCGAAAAAGAACTAGTTAAACTATTTCCAGATTTTGCAGATTTAGTCCAGCCCTCTGGAATTGATTTGGAACTGGACAAGGTTTATGTTCAAAAAAGTGAAGGGTCACTTATTGACAATGAAAAAAACCTGCCTGAAATTGAAGAGCTTGAAGAGGATATATACACTTTAAAACCTCATACGGCATATCTTGCCAGTATTAAAAGGAAAATTAAAATCCCGAAAGGTTATGCAATGTTGTATTTGCCCAGATCTACTCTTTTAAGGTCATTTGTCTCTGTACAAACTGCTGTTGGGGATCCTGGATTTTATGGAACATTGATGTTTTTAATATACAATCATGGAGACTTTGAATATGAAATCAAATCGGGAGATAGAATTGCACAAGCTGTTGTGTATTCTGTTGAGGGTTCGGGAGAATATAATGGTTCTTATCAGGAGGTAAAAATGTGAACGTAGCTGATAAAATCGTTAAAATACTTGCTGAAGAAGGAATTGTCACTGTTTTTGGAATTCCTGGTGAGCAGATAATGCCTATTTATAAATCATTATCTGAAAGCGAAATTAATCATGTCTTAACACGTCATGAACAAGCAGCGGCTCATGCAGCAGATGGATTTGCAAGGTCAACAGGCAAAATTGGAGTATGCATTACAACTGCATCACCGGGCGCACTAAATGCTACAATGGCAATGGCTACCGCTTTTAAAGATAACCTCCAGGTATTGCTCCTAACTGGAGACAATGATTTAGAATACAGAGGAAGCGATTATTTCCAAACAACTCCTCAGTTTGAGATCTTTAAAAACATTACTCAAGCATCATATTATCCTTTAAATGGTACAGAAGTAATGTATGCATTGCGTGCTTCTATTTATGAGTTGAAAAACTTCCCAAAAGGTCCTATTCATATTAATTTATCAAAAGACATTCTCCTTCAAGAGGATTTCAATGATTTTGATTTATGCTATTTGTGTGATGATGACATGTCAAATCTAGGTAAGGCTCAAGAGCTGATCGATAAGGCTGAAAAGCCATTATTTATTTTAGGTGCAGGGGCAATATCATATGGAGATAACATTGAAAGGATTTCTAAGAAATATAAAATTCCAATAACAACAACCTATCATGGAAAAGGAATAATTCCTGATGAATCTCCTCTAAACTTGGGGTTATGTGGAATTCGGGCAAATCCTCAAGCTAAATATGCATTTGAAAATTCTGATTGCATAATTGGTTTGGGCATTAAAGCTAGTGAGAGGACATTGACTGAGCTTCCAGATAATTTCATTCATGTAAATATCAATAAAGATGTTTTGGTTGGGGATTATCCAATTCAGGGGCAAGTAATGGAATTCATGCTTGAAGCCAGATTTAAGGAAGTCAACTGGATTGAGGATATTTTTAAAATTGATGATTCATATCATCTAGAAGGTCTTGATGATGATTTAAAACCACAAGCTGCCATTAAAAGAATTTTAGATAAGTTCAATGACAATATTGTCGTCTCAGATGCAGGATCCCATACCACTTGGACCGCTCTTTTAAAGAAATCTTCAAAGCCAAGACAATTATTATTCTCAGGAGCCATGGCACCGATGGGTTATGGTCTTCCAGCAGCTATTGGAGCTGCCATTGCAACTGATGAGAAAATCATTGTTATCAATGGGGATGGAGACTTCCAGATGAATCTCCAGGAGCTTGCAACTATTAAAGAACAGGATTTGGATGTAATCATTTTCATCTTAAATAATTCGGAGTATGGGATTATTCGCCAATGGCAAGAGGATGTCTATGGGATGGATGCATATCAAACACAATTAAATAATCCTGATTTTGCAAAATTAGCTGCAAGTTATGGGATTGATGCTGTAAAAGTAGACAATTTAAACGATTTGGAATTGCTTTTAGATAGGAATCTAGAAGGGCCTCTTGTTGTTGAAGTTATTGTTGAGAGTGAAAATATTCCTCTTCCTTAACATATTTTTCAACAATCTCTTCTATATTTTTAACATTTCCATTTAATGGTGCAAAATAATATTGGTCATTTTCATTATAAATTATGCCAACCGGTTTTATCTCGGCAGAAGATAATCTATCTCTAATCATGGTTATTTTTGTTATAAAAACAAATGTGAATCCGCAGATTTTTTTAAACTCAATAATTTCATCTGTTTTGCATTTGAAAAACTCTTTTATGTCCTCTGCAAAATTTTCACCCATTTAAGACACTCCTTATTAATAGTCTAATCTCTTTTTTTGAAATTAACCTGATTGTTGGCATTAAAATTTTAAATGGGTAAAATTCAAATTCGTTTTCACCTTTCATGTCAAATACGCTTCCTCTGAATGATGGTTCAGCACTTATCTTCAGGTTTTTATTGGCTGAATTTATCACCGCTAAAACCCCCCAGATGATGCCTATGTATTTTCCAGTTTCAGCATAGCTTTCAAGGCCAAAAACAATGTGATTTTCTATTTTTTTAATATCAACTGTTTTTAAAATAAGCTTTAAATAATTTAGCAAGTCTTTAGAACAAGGCTTGGCCAGTTTCACTATTTCTTTAAAGTCTTTATCTTTATTTTCCTTATTTTCAAAGGGTAAATCAAGACTGTAAATTTTGATTTTTTTAAAAATTAGTATTTTTAAACATCCTTTAACTTCACTGCCAGTTTTATTATACCTGAATATTATTTTGATTCCTGTTGCAAGTAAAATAATAATAAAAAAGATGATTATTAGGATAATCACCTCTAGGATGTTTAGCATGCAGTAAAGCCCTATTCTTCTTTTGCATCATCACTGGTGCTGAATTCAGGTTCAATGTATTCTGATTCATCGTAGTATTCTTCACCAACACCTTGCTGTGTGTCTAAAAAGCTTTTTACAAGATCAGTAATTATCAATCCGATATCAGATATTGCTTTGTTGGTTTCGGTTCCTTTGCTTAAGTCAAGTACACGGACCCCTTCAGCATCGTTGCCTTTTTTAGGTATCATCACCATTGATATTGGTTCTACTCCAGCTCCAGCACCTGCCGCGTCACTACCTTGACTGCCAAGTATGTTTTCACCGGCTCCAAATCCTACTCCCATTTTCATCACTGGAATGAGAACTTTATCTTCAGTTTCAATTGGAGTTCCAATTACATTGTCCACGTTAATCAATTTGCGCAATTCTTCAACAGTTGTTTTAATATTTTCTGACATGGTTTTCACATCCTTTATATGTATATAAGTTTGGCATTTTTATTTTAAATAATTTTATATTGTATGCTCGGGTATTACTTTTTAGACTTATAATGCATAGGTTTCAAGTGTAAAATTTTAATTACACCTAATTTTAGACGTGTATTTCAAGTGTAACTTTTCACTTATAACTTCAAAAATTCCTTTTGGAGAGGAGTATTTCAAGTGTAACTTTTCACTTATAACTTCTAATACACAAGGTGGAGACATTCATTTCAAGTGTAACTTTTCACTTATAAGTTCTAAGACACAATTTGCAGACATGCATTTCAAGTGTAACTTTTCACTTATAACTTACTATAAAAAATATGTTACATCAAACTGAATAAAAAAAGAAAAAAATCAGAATCATAAGTATGATTCTGCAATAGATGCTACACCGGCACCAGCTTCATCAATAACTCCTAAACCTTTTAAAGTCATGCCAATAGCAGCAAAAGTCTGAGTTAATTCTTTATATGAAACATTACCCATGTGTCCAATTCTGAAAACGTTTCCTTTTAAGTGATCTTGACCGCCAGCTAATTCAACACCATATTTGTCACGGGTGGTTCCTCTAAATTCAGCATCGGCAATTCCTTCAGGTATTTTGACGGCAGTTACAGTTGCGGAAGAAACTTCCTCGTCAGCGAACAATTCAAGCCCCAATGCCTTTACTGCATCAACACTAGCTTTAGCAGCTTTGTGGTGGCGAGCAACTCTGTTTTCTATTCCCTCTTCCATAATCATTTTTAAAGCTTCATTCATTGCATATGTAAGTGAAACGGAAGGGGTGTATGGTGTTTCAGGAGGCACTTTATTCCCGCTTTTACGTGCCGCTTTCATATCCAAATAGAAAGTGTTGCTTTCTACTTTATCAACAGCCGCCCAAGCATCGTCACTTAAGGTAATTGCTCCCATTCCTGGCGGCGCAGCAATACATTTTTGTGATCCGGTAAGACAAACATCAATGCCGAATTTATCAACCTTCACTTCATCTCCTGCAAGTGAAGATACGGTATCGACAATGTATAATGCATCATAATTTTTCATTACTTTACCAATTTCCTCGATAGGTGCTGCCACACCTGTGGAAGTTTCATTGTGGATAACACTTACAGCTTTAATATCTTCATCAGCTTCAAGGGCTTCTTCGATTGCTTTGGGTGTTACAGCAGTTCCCCACTCAACTGCTAATTCTTGAGCATCGATTCCATGAGTTTCAGCGATTTTCATGAAACGTTCTCCGAATTTTCCACCTACAACATTTAACATTTTTTCTCCAAGGGCTACAGTATTGGCAATGCCTGCTTCCATTGCTGCAGTTCCGGATCCAGTTAATAAATAAGAATCATTTTGAGTTTGGAAAACCTTGCTCATTAATTCAGTAGTTTCGGTTAAGATTTTACTGTATTTAGCTCCTCTGTGGTTAACAACAGCCTGTGACATTGCATTGAGTACTCTAGGATGCACTGTTGTTGGTCCGGGAAGCATTAACAAAATATCGTTCATTAAATATCCTCCAATTGTAATAAGCTTTTCTAGCCATTACTATCTTTAATTTTTATACTTATTAAATATTTTCAATATATAATTTATTCAATAATGAACATGTTCACATATCGATTTTACTATGCTGTGCAATAAAATATTATTAATCTTCCTGTTTGTTTAAAACTGATTGTTAGTATGGAATTTGTGGCTTAAAAGTTAACATTAAGTGATTTTTCAAATGTATTTTTGAATCAGCGCCAGCTCCAATTATTGGGCAACTTAGTCTTTTCGGCCAAATCATCTGGATTTAAAAATGATGTAAGGTATATCTTATATCATGATAAAAAGGATTTGTTCATTTGCTTTTGGGTTGCTAATGATGTCATTTGGTGTGGCATTTGCAATAATTTCTGCATATGGAACAACTCCTATAAGCTCTATTTCTTATTCGTTGGTTTTAATAACAAACATCAGCCTTGGAATTACAACATTCATCTTTAACACAGCTTTAATTTTAATCCAGTTCATCATTTTGCGCTCAAAATTTCACAAAAAAAGATTATTGCAGCTGATTAACTGCGTGTTATTTGGATATTTTTCTGATTTGGCACTAAACACAGTTTCTTTAATCCCGTTTGACGGATCAATAGAAATGAGTATTCTATTTTTAATTTTAAGTATATTCCTAACAGCATTGGGAATATTTGTCTATATGCCTGCTGATATTGCCCCACTTCCTGGTGAAGGATGTGTGGAAGCTATTGCAATCGTAAGCGGCTGGAGATTTTCAACTATAAAAATTGCTTTTGATGCGGTGATGGTTGTGATATCGCTTATAATGTGTGGATTGTGGTATACAAACATTTTAGGGGCAGTGAATATTGGAACAGTAATATCTGCTTTTATGGTCGGATTTACATTAAGACAAATTAATAATTTGCATACTTATATTACAGGCTCTGAGATTAAGGTTGCAAATAAATAGATTAATAAATCAAAAATTTAAATATAATATAATGAGGTTTTAACCATGGATTTTGGACTTTGGGAAAAATACTATACGGAAATTCTTGAGGATTTGGGATTTTTGCGTGAAAATGATGAGAAATCCGCACTGCTGCTGGACGAAATTTTATCAAGTGAAGGCTGCTTAACTTTAGATGCCCTGTCTCAATTTGTTGATTTTTCAGATAAATACATCATATTTGGCGCAGGACCATCTCTAAAAGAGCATGTAAAATTCTTTAAGGAAAACTATGATTTAAAAGATTATGTTTTGGTTGCAGCTGATGGTGCAACAACTGCACTGATTGAAGAGAAAATCGCACCGGACATAATCACCACGGATTTGGATGGAAATCTTGATGACATATTGCTTGCTAACTTTAGGGGAGCAAACATTGTAATCCATGCCCATGGGGACAATATTGATAAAATTGCAAATTTAACAAAATTCTTTACAAGCGTGCTTGGAACTACACAATCCCAACCAATTGGAAATCTTTACAACTTTGGAGGATTCAGCGATGGGGATAGGGCATTATTTTTAGCAGTTGCACTTAATGCAAAGGAAATCACCCTTGCAGGTATGGATTTCGGTGAAATCATAACCAAATACTCAAGACCCAATATAGAAACTTCATTGGCCAAAGCAGACGACTTTAAAAAGAAAAAACTGTATTACGCCGAGAAATTCACACAATGGATAATTGACAATGAAGATGTGGATATAGTTAACTTGTCTAGATAATAATCGTTTTATAATAAAACAATATAATATGATAACATGGGAATCGAAGATATTTTAATGTATGATGAAAGTCTTTTTCAAGACATAAACGCATTTGATCCAGATTATTTCCCTCCTAACTATAATTTTAGAGACACTCAAATGGAAGCAATGGCAATGTCAATAAGGCCAGCTATCCGGGGAGGAAAACCATCAAATGCAACAGTCCTAGGCTCACCTGCTACTGGAAAGACAACAGCAATTAAAAAAGTATTTGAGTTAGTCGAAAAGACAACAGAAAAAGTATTGTGCATTTATATTAACTGTCAGCTACACACAACACGCTTTGGAATATTTTCACAAATATATAAAAAAATCTTCGGACACATTCCACCTGAAACAGGTGTTCCATTTTCAAGAATCTATGGCCAAATAATGAAAGAACTTCAAAAAACCGGAAAATCTCTGGTTGTAGCGCTAGATGATATTAACTATTTGTTCCAATCAAAAAATGCTAACAAAGTAGTATATGATTTGCTCAGGGCATATGAGGAGTATCCTGGTGTAAAAACATCTATTTTTGCAATCCTGTCAGATTTGGAATTCAAATATGCTTTTGATAAAAACGTAACTACGGTATTCATTCCTCAGGAAATAATATTCCCATTATATTCCTACTCGGAAATAGAGGATATCTTACGTGACAGGGTTAAGGCAGGTTTTTTCCCAGATGTTGTCTCTGATGATATCCTGGAGCAGGTTGCTATGTACACTTTTGAAAATGGTGATTTGAGAGTTGGAATTAATCTTTTGAGAAGTTGCGGAAATATTGCTGAAGCTGATGCAAGCCGTAAAATTGCTCAAGAACATTTTGATAAGGCTATTGATTCACTTGTATCTGTTAACATATCTCAAACATTAAAAACTTTAACCGATACAGAAAAAGATGTTTTAAAGTTCATTTCTGAAAATGAAGGAAGGCACACTATTGGCGAGATGTCCGAAATATATAAAGAAAAAACAGGATCAAGTTACTCTTCATTTAATAGGGTGGTTGACAAATTAGAATTTGTAAGATTAATAGATACCAAATTTACAGGAAAAGGGGCTGTAGGAAATTCTAGGGAAATTATATTGCGTTTCAACCCCAAGGACTATGATTTTTAATAGCCTTTCCTGTAACTGGAAATTAGTTTTTAAACATTAGAGTATAGTTTTTTGCATGGCAAGCTCATAGTCTAATGTGCAACTAAGGGTTTGGCATCTATTTAATGCTCCAGGTTATACTACTGGAGCTTGAGCTGCTACAATTGAAATAACAGAGAAAAGTAATGCTGCTATTACTACAAGCATTACCATGCAAGATTGAATGTCTATATTGTGATATATTATTTCGTCTTTTAATGAATTTCTTTTTCTTAAATCTACTTTAATTGAGGTGTCTTTATTGCCTAACATTTTAATCCCTAATCTTAAATTGTTTAAAATCCATATATAAAAAAAGAGATAGAGAGCATTTGAAGAATATTATTTTTGAGGTAATCACATGAAAAATTATGAATATTTTGAAGCCACGGCAGATATTGGATTTACATCTTATGGAATGGATATAACCGAAGCATTTGAAAATGCGGGACTGGCTATTTTTAATATAATATCTGATACTTCAAATATAGAACCTTTAAATGAAATTGAATTCGAAATAACCTCAGAAGATGAAGTATCTCTTTTATATGATTATTTGGAGGAGCTGCTGTTCTATCATGAAATCAAATTCATGCTGTTTAGTGAATTTCATGTTGAGATTAGTGATAATTTACACCTAAAAGCTAAAATTAAAGGAGAAACCATAAATTGGAATAAACATGAGCGAAAAACAGAAATAAAAGCAATAACATTTCATAAAATGGAGGTTAGAAAAACAGACCATGTTGAGCTTCAGGTTATTGTTGACTTATAATTAGTTTCATAGGAAGTATTTTCATAAAGCATGAATGCTCCAATTACAATGAAAAAACAGGGCGGAACTCCTTGATGAGGCTGAAAAAGAAGAAGAAAGACGCTGGAAATACAGAACTCTAAGAAAAGACTATTGGGCTTCAGGGCATACCTATACGAAAAACACGCATGCTCCACAACCAAAAGCATATTCAGCAAACTCTTGGCATTCTACAGACATTTAGAAATAGAGATACGTCCATTGTTTCCAATCAGCACCAAAAACATAGATGAAGTGGCAATCAGCTTTAAAGACTTGCCTGACAAAAACATCATCAAAAAAGCTTTGAAAATATCCATTCCTCTCATGAAGTCAATAATCCTATTCATGAGCTCATCAGCTGTGCAAGAATGGAAACACTGAACCTTACAGTGTGAATTCATCAAAGCCACCGAGGACTGCCACAATCGATGACATCTATGAAACACTCAAAAGGATGAAAGACAATCAGGCAATCTTGCCACTCTTTTATCTTAAAAGGCAGAAAATAAACAAGTATTATTACACCTGCTGCAGCTGAAGCAACAGTTGAAATAATCAATTACATTTTAAGCGAAAACAGGTATCTGCAACCGGACTCCCAACTGTTTAAAATCAGAGAACAGCATTTCATCAAAAAGTTCAGAACAATCAACAACCAGCTTTGACTGGGAAAAGGTGGATACAACAACCGCTTCCCTATCCACATGCTGAAAAAATTCCATGCAAGCCAGCTTCGTGAAATCGGACTGAACATGGACACCATAGACACCCTGCAGGGCAGGACCAAAATCGAAGTCAGGGAAAGCTATTTTTTTGACAACAATGAAGAAGGGGATTTTTAAAGTATTTATAATATCCCTTATAAATTTATTATCATGAAAAGAACTAAAAGCATCTCAAGAATTTTTGAAATGATATTGGGTATTGTTGGTTCACTAGTCGGAATATTCTCAGGTTCCTTTTTAATATTCCTTGGAAGTGTTCCAACCAATGCACATACTCCTTTTTTAGGATTAATTGCAGTCGTTGCATCATTTTTAGGTATTGCTTCAACATATTATGTTAGAAAAAATGCTGAGATTGCAGGTATTGGTTTTATAATCGCAACTATGTTCGTTATTCTTGGATCTGATTATATTAATGTGATAAGTGCGATATTTTTACTTCTTGCAGGTGTTTCATCATTATTTAGAAAATGATTTTTTAGAAAACCTTATTTAAATGCCAATAATATATATAAAAGCAATTATATTTTTTGTGATACTATGACAATTAAAGACGAAATTAAAAAAGTGAGAGATAATGTTTATGAGATTCCGGGTTCTTATAACAAATCTATGAGGGCTTCTGGAAGATTTTATATTGCAGATGAATACATTGACGATTTGGAAGAGGGAGCTATTGAACAAATTGTTAATGTGGCATGTCTTCCAGGTGTTCAAAGATATGCAATAGGATTGCCTGATATTCATTTCGGATATGGATTTCCGATAGGGGGAGTTGCAGCATTCAGTATAAGAAATGGTGTCGTATCTCCTGGAGGGGTTGGATTTGACATTAACTGCGGAGTCAGATTAATCAAATCAAATCTGGCATTGGAGGATATTGAAGATAGCCTAGATGAACTTACAGAAAAGTTATTTGAAAACATCCCTTCAGGTGTAGGCAGCAAAGGCAAAATCAGACTGAAAGAAAATGAAATTAACGATGTACTTGATTATGGTGCTGAATGGGCTGTAGATAATGGATACGGATGGGCTGAAGATTTAGAAGTTTTAGAAGAAAATGGTAAGATGGAGGATGCCGATTCAAGTATCGTTTCTGATAAGGCTAAAAAAAGAGGTATTCCACAATTGGGTTCACTTGGTTCAGGCAATCATTTTTTAGAAATTCAAATTGTGGATGAAATCTATGATGAAGAAGTTGCAGAAGTATTTGGGCTTGAAAAAGGAATGATTGTTGTTATGGTTCACACAGGTTCAAGAGGCTGCGGACATCAGGTATGCTCTGATTATTTAAGAATAATGGATAAGACTTATAAAAATTATAAAATTAATATTGCAGATAGGCAATTGGCTTGCGCTCCACTTGATTCAAAAGAAGCACATAATTATATTAAGGCAATGTCTGCTGCGGCTAATTATGCATGGGCTAATAGACAAATGATAACTCATTGGATTAGGGAAACTTTTGAAGAGGTCTTAGGCAAATCTGCAAAAGAAATGGAAATGAGCATTCTTTATGATGTGGCTCACAATATTGCAAAATTGGAAACCCATAAAATTTATAATCGCGAAGAAGAGGTCATAGTTCACCGTAAAGGAGCAACAAGAGCATTCGGTCCTGGAAGGGAGGAAGTCCCTGAAAAATATAGGGATGTGGGACAGCCCGTTTTAATTCCAGGTACAATGGGAACTGCATCATATGTATTGTATGGTAGCGAAACTGCAATGGGGGAAACATTTGGTTCTACAGCTCATGGAGCCGGCAGGATCCTGTCACGTTCCAGAGCTAAGAAGGATTATGATGCAGATGAAATCACTGACGATTTAGCATCAAAAGGTATTAAAGTCAAAGCTAGCAGTAAGCATGTCATTGAAGAGGAAGCTCCTGGAGCTTATAAAGATGTAGATTCAGTAGTTAGGGTTTCTGACAGTACAGGTATTGCAAAATTGGTTGCAAAAGTAAAACCGTTGTCCGTTTGCAAAGGATGATTGCAATGATAGGTATTATTGGAGGCAGCGGAGTTTATGAAATTGCTCAAAAAGCCGACTTTTGTAAAAATGAGTTAGTCAAAACTGAATATGGGAATGTTGAGGTATCCATTTTAGATATATGTTCTAAAAAAGTGGCTTTTATTCCTCGTCATGCTTCTGGACATTCTATTCCTCCACATAAAATCAATTATCGTGCAAATATTGATGCACTTAAAAATGTTGGGGTTACAAAGGTAATAGCTACTAACTCTGTTGGTTCAATGAATAAGGACATGCCTCCGGGATCTTTTGTTGTTCCAGATGATTTTTTAGATTTCTCACAAAACAGGGATAAAACTTTCTATGAAGATTGTGTGGTTCATATTGATGTTACAGAGCCTTATTGTCCTAGTTTGGCTAATGTTTTAGATGCTTCAGGGGATGTAATATTGGGGGGAATTTATGTTTGCACTGAAGGGCCCAGATTCGAAACACCTGCCGAGATTAAAATGTTTAAAATGCTTGGGGGGGATATTGTTGGAATGACTGGACTTCCTGAAGTTACCTTGGCCCGTGAAAGAGAAATTTGTTATAATTCCATTTGCATAGTGTCAAATTACGCTTCTGGAATTTCTGAAAATGAGCTTACGATAGATGAGGTATTTGAGATGCTTGCTCAAAAAGAAGTTGACCTATATGAATTAATATATAACTTCATAAAAAATGTTGATGATGAGGAAGATTGCAGTTGTCTTCATGCATTGCAAGGTGCTGGAGTGTAAGTGGTATTATAATTGTATTATTATTTAATTAAAATGGAGGATTTCAAAATGCGTTTGGCGGTGGTATCATCTGATGGTAAAAATGTTGACACTCATCTTGGAAAGGGTAAAACCATATACGTTTATGATGACATGGATTTTGTTGAAAAACGTGAATTAGAAATTTCTGATGATTCAAAACATCAAGGCGGAAAAGTAATTCAAGCTTGCAAGGATTGTGATGCTATAATTTCAGTTCAATATGGTTTTAAATCTAAAATCAAAGCAGACGATGCTGATGTTAAATTGGTCATGGATGAAGGGCCAATTGAAGAGGTTTTGAAGAGATATATTGATCATGTAAATTTCATGAAAAACTAAATGTCGGCACTTGGTTTTTAAATCTAAGATATTTGCTTCTTTTTTTACATGATCATAAATAACTTTTAAAAATTTTATTATTTTTTATTTTTCAAAAATTTTTCCTATATTTTTAAAATTCAAAAACTTTTATATATTATGAATAAAATAAGTAATTATAACCTTTATTGGCGGGTTTTATAAATTAAAACTTTATTTAAAATATTTACTTAAAATAACGTGAGATTAACTCACATGAGTTTCTTTAACGATTGTAAATTTATACTTATTTGAAATCATTTTTACAATTTAGTTAAGGCTAGTTTTAAAATTTTAATGGCGCAACGCTAATATTATAGATTAAATTTATAGGATAGATATAATGGCAAAAGCAAAAGCAAGACGTAGAGTACGTGATACATGGAAAGAAAAATCCTGGTATACTATTAAAACACCAGTGAACTTTGAAGATAAAGAAATTGGAGAAACTCCATCTAGGGATCCAGATTTTCTCATTGGAAGAGGTGTGGAAGTTACCATGAGGGAATTAACCGGAGACTTCTCAAAACAATACATCAAACTCAGATTTGAAATTGACAATGTTGCAGGCAATGTTGCAAACACCAAATTCACAGGTCACAAAACCACTACTGATTATGTAAGAAGTATGATTAGAAGAGGAACTTCCAGAATCGATGCTTCCACAGTAGTTAAAACCAAAGATAATTATAAATTAAAATTACACGTTTTAGCTGTAACTACTAGAAGAGCTAAATCTTCCCAACAAAGATACATGAGAAGAACTATTGAAGATTTACTCATTGATGCAGCTGCTGAAAAATCCTTTGACGATTTGGTAAATGTTTGTGTAAACGGTAAATTAGCATCTGAAATTTATCACAATGCTAAAAAAATCTACCCACTTAAAAGAGTGGAAATTATCAAAAGTAAAGTAATTAACTAAATTACTTAACTTTATTCTTTTTTTTATCATCTTTTATCTTTCTGCAGGTCATTTGATATTGGCTGAAACTACTTAATTTTTAACTATTTTTAATTTTAAAAGTTTCATTAGTGATTATGAAGCATAATGCCTGATGATTTTTCATGTTTTTTATTTTCTTACTAAATATGTGGTTTTAAAATAATAATCTTGTTTCTTTTTATTGTTGATTTTATATTTGGAACTATTTGGGAGTCAAAAAAAGAGTTGTTTCTAACATTTCAATGTTTAAATTGTTTTATTAGTTTAAAAGACTTCACAAACTAACTTAAGAATAATTTTGGCAAACATGATATAGTATAGTAGTTTTAAAAACGGTTGGGCGGATTTTATGCAAAGTTAAAAAACTAATTTGATTTTCAATGCATCCACCGTTATGTAAAAAATGTAGTTTATTAATATATTAAAATAAACCTTGTAGAAACCTTCTTTAAAATATTTGTATTGCTATGTAAATGTTATAGAATACATCTTTGAGTTTTGTTTCTTTATTTTGAAGGTTGTGCTTCGGCTATAGTTGCTATGTTTAATCTTTTTTTTATTACATATATCTACTTTCCACATTCATTTTTTGGGTATATGTGGTACCAGATGGGTTAGTACAATTTAGCAGATAATGTCCGGTTATATCTTTTTTAATGGTATGGTTAAATGCTCCTAATTCTTAATTTATGCATTTTTTTATGAGTTATGAATCATAAGCTTTATATGCCCGTATATAAATGTGGTTGAATTTGTTTTAATTGCATTATAGAAGATATTATGAATTGTGTGCCGTATTTTGAATCTCAATTTGCCGAATAATTTAAAATTATTCTTGTGTTGACATCAATTGAAATATGGTTTTTAATTTAGCTTTTTTAGATTTTTCATCTTATTTTACATAATATTGGTCTGCATAGTCACTTATATGTCCTGTCTCATAAATTACTGCTAATTTACAATCTATTGATGTAGGTATAGGATTAATTTGTTTAACTCTTTTAATCTTGTGTCTGACATTATTAAAAAGAATTTTGGGATTGTTATGTAATGGGGTAACTTTTTAAGTTTCAAATTGGGTTATTTTATCTGAAACTTCTAAATTTCTATTGTTTCAAGTAAGTTTGCATCGCTAAAATGGTGTGTAATTGTGATTGATTGTATTATATGGTTGCTATCACAGGAATGCTTTGTAATATCCATTTTTCAATAGTTGAATGTTAATTCAACAAAGTCAAGTAATTATTTTGATTTTGACCAAGTTCAAATAGTTTTTCATCTTTACTTTTTCCATTAATATTAATCCTAAAATTAAAAGAGTTAACATTCCTGAATTTAAATAATAATGTGGAAATAGTTTATTTTTTTATTTATATTAATAATTATTCTCAATTATGCATATTTATAATTTATTATTAGGTTTTTTAAATAATGTCATGTATTAATTCAAGTGTAAAAAAATTAAAGTAATCAAATAGCTTAAAATTAAAATCAAGGCGAGATATGAAAAAATTTTCTCAAAAGTAAAAGTGCAAGTGAAAAAGAGTAATCAATAAAAACATGTTAAAAATAAGAAAAAACCATTTAAAATGATTATTTAAATAAAACAAGCAAAAAAATTCGATATTCATCAAAATTTTAACATGCTTTCTACAAGGTTTAAAAATCTTTTTATATTATTTTTAACAAATACTTATAGAAAGTTGTGGTAATAATGTTCGGATTTTTAATGATAAATTGGGTTTATGTTATTCTTTTGTTTATTTTAGGTTTCATTACTTATAGAAGAAAATCTCTAGATTTATTTGGTTCAGCAGTTATGATTGTCATGGGAATAATAATTATATTCTCTGCAGGTACGAACTGGCTTTTATTAATTGTTCTATTCCTTGTCATGTCGTTAATTGCCACAAAATTCTCTAAAAAGTATAAAATGTCACTTGGAGAATTTGAAGGAAGGAGAACTTCTAAAAATGTAATCTCAAATGGTGTGGTCGCATGTTTTATGGCTGCATTTGGAGGATATTATTTGCCATTCGTTGGAGGATTTATTGGGGCTATTGCAACTGCAACTGCAGACACACTAGCTTCTGAAATTGGTGTATTGGATACTCATCCTCGTTTAATTACAACTTTGCAAAAAGTAGATCCCGGCACAAATGGCGCGGTTTCAGTATTGGGAACGGCAACTGGGATTTTTGGTGCAGCGATTATTGGTATTTCAGCATACTTTTTAGGAATTTTAGAAAATCCTCTCTCTGCAATTTTAGTTTCAATAGTTTCTGGAACCATTGGTTGTTTTATGGATAGTATTTTAGGAGCATTATTTGAAAATCAGGGACTTTTAACAAACGAACATGTTAATTTAATTGCAACTATCGTAGGAGCAATTGTTGCAATATTATTAATTTAGATTTATTTTGTTATAGTATATTATGAAAAGTTTATCTCTGAAATGACAAATATCTATTCATGAAAACTTCAGATAAACTTGAACATGATGAGATTAAATTACTTGAAGAGCATTTTAAAGAATATAGGCAAGCTCATAATATTTATATGAGAATACATCTTTAGAATGGTTAAATTTGGCCAAACCAGATCTCTGCTTGGTGAATATATTCATAGGATAGAGAAACAATTGGAAATCGGTGATGAAATTTTTTGGGGTAAACATTTCGTAAAATACTATGGAACAGGATTTGCTTAAGGAGGATATTAATAATCTTAAACGCATGATGGAAATAAATTATATTTCCCGCTATTTTTATAAATAGATTCTTATTATTCCTTGGATTTTATCAAAGTCTGAATCGAATGACACTGCAACAGAAAGGGTGCTGTCCATAATTGTGTTTAATATAGTGCAATCATAGTAGTTAACCCCTAGATTGTAATATTTAAATAGTTTTAGGATTTCTCCATAATCTTTATCTGTTAGAAAAACCACCTTGTCCCGGTTTAGCAGGACTTCTACTATTTCATCCGGTTCGATTTTGTAATCGTTCTTTTTTAGGCTGTTTAGCACTTCCACCAGTACTGTGTTATTGATTAGTTTCATTTCCTTGTGTTTTTCTGGTTTCAACAATTTTCAATTTCAGCAATTGTTTAAAGTCTTCATTTATTCTAATTGTTTTGACCATATAATAATCACATCCAATATTTGTATATTAAATAAAAAAACAGTATATCAACTACTAGAAAAAATCATGATTAAAAAATAGAATCAAAATTATTCCATTAATGTTTAATTAAAAATAAATTATATGATTAAGTATTTGAATGATTAATCATGAAAATAAGAATTCGAGAGGTCAAATATCTAACCTCCCTTCGCCATATGAGGGTGCCTGATTTTGTACACTTTTCCCATTTCGTTATAACCTTGACTGAGGAGTTACTTGTATCGGGCACATCATCCAATTCCTGATGGAGTCAATTTCTGTAGTCTGCTGATCCATAGAAATAGGAGTTGCATCATCGCTAACAATTGCCTGCATGTTCCAGCTGATAATCACAAAGACAAGAAAGCGACTGCAATAACAAGCATGCATCCACTAAATAGAAGTACCTGCCATTGGGTCTTCTTCGACATGTTGTCTTCAAGCATTCTTTCGTCTAGCCGTCTTTAATCAATCCATATAATCCAATAATGCATCTGAGAGCACATCCAAATCAACCAAAAACTCGAAACTCATAAAAATGAATTCAAAAACCTTAGCTTGACAGCATTGCAGATATTCATAAAACTCAATAACAATACTTAAAATAAACTTATGAAAAACATTTTACAAGAGCCACATAGTATACAATATTTCAAATGCAATTGCAAACATTTAATCTTCTTTTAAAGCTCAAAGATGGAAAAAGCATAATGATTAAATTCAAAAATAATTAATTAGTTTTAAACAAATTATTTAACTATTAAAAATAAAAAGAATATTAATATAATTTATTAAAGGTGATATATTTATGAAAGGTCTTATTTTAATCATGGATGGTATGGGTGACCGTCCAATTAAAGAATTTGGAAATAAAACACCTCTTGAAGCAGCAAATACTCCAAACATGGATAAGATGGCTGAAGAAGGAATAACTGGTATTATGGATTCAATCGCACCGGGGATTATTCCTGGAAGTGACACTGCACACTTATCTATCTTAGGATACAATCCATATGAAGTTTATACTGGAAGAGGTCCGTTTGAAGCAAATGGCGTTGGTTTGGAGGTATTGCCGGGGGATATTGCATTTAGATGTAATTTCTCAACTGCAGATGAAAACTTAGTTGTAACCGATAGGCGTGCTGGAAGAATTAAAGAGGGCACTAAAGAAATTGTAGATGTCTTGAATACTATGGTTTTAGAGGATTATCCTGATATTAAAATAATATTTAAAGAATCAACTGGCCACAGGGCCGTACTTGTACTTAGGGGTGAAGGATTGTCTGATAAAGTAAGTGATGCTGATCCTAAAGTAGAAGGAAACAGACCAAAAGAAGTAAAGGCTTTGGACGACACTCCGCAAGCAGCTAAAACAGCAGATATTTTAAATAAAGTTGTTGTAAAAACATATGAAATGGTTAAAGATCACCCTGTAAACTTAAAAAGAATTGAAGAAGGCGAACCGCCAGCAAATATTGTCATTCCACGTGGAGCTGGAGAGGTGCCTGTTGTTGAATCATTAAATGAAAAATATGAAATTAATTCAGCCTGTATTGCAGAAACCGGATTAATCATGGGTATCGGAAGATTTGCAGGAATGGACATTATTGAAATGGAAGATGTAACCGGCGGAATTGATACTAACCTATATAATATTCGTGATACCATTGTTGACCAAGTCAAAAACTCAGAATATGATTTTTTCTTAATAAACATCGATGGAGCAGATGAAGCAGGTCACGACGGTCAGACAATTGAGAAAAAAGAATTCATTGAAAAAGTGGATGAGGTTGTTATGAGCGAACTAATAAAACTTGAAGATGTCTACATTTACTTAACTGCTGATCATTCTACTCCAATTTCAGTAATGAATCACTCTGGCGATCCTGTACCTGTTGTAATCAGAGGTCCTGAAGTAAGGGTTGATGATGTTTGCGAATTCTCTGAACGTGCTTGTGCAAAAGGTGGATTAAACAGGATCCGTGGATCAGATGTTATGAACATTATGATGGATTTAATGAATTATGCCCATAAGTTCGGTGCATAGGGGCGAATTAGATGGTAGCAAAACTTTTTGGGACCTCTGGAATTAGAGGCAAAATCGGTTCTGAAGTAACATGCGAACTTGCATTAAATGTTGGAAAATCAATTGCTTATTATTTGGATAATAAAGGCACTGTTGTAATCGGTTATGATACAAGAACAACAAATAAAATGCTAGATCAGGCTATTGCTGCAGGATTGCTTGAAAGCGGGGTAAATGTAGTTAAAATCGGAATGGTTCCAACACCGTTGGTAGGATATGCTACCGAAAAACTTGATGCTGATGCTGGAATAATGCTGACTGCATCTCACAATCCCTCTCAATATAATGGAATAAAACTATGGAATAAAAACGGTATGGCATATACTTCCGCTCAAGAGAGAAAAATTGAAGAGATATATGCTAATAAAGATTATATTTCAGTCACTTGGGATAATGTCGGTGAATTAAGTGTTAATGAAGAAATCAAAGGCCAATATATTGATGATTTAGTAAGTATGGTTGATGTTAAAAAGGATCTTAAGGTTGTTATTGATTGCGCATCTGGCGCTGGAAGCGAAATATCACCTTTAGTATTTAGAAAAGCGGGATGTGCAGTAACAACCATTAATTCTCAACCTGACGGATTTTTCCCAGGTCGCAACCCAGAACCTAATGCTGAAAACTTACAAACATTAATGAAAACTGTTGTTGCAATTGGTGCAGATCTTGGAATTGCTCACGACGGTGATGCAGATAGGATGATTACAGTTGATGAGAAAGGGAATATTTCACCATTTGATTCTCTTTTAGCATTAATTTCAAAAGAGTTCGAAGGAAACATTGTTACTACTGTTGATGCAGGTTTATGCATGGACGAATCTGTAAAGGGAGAAGTTATTAGAACTCCTGTTGGAGATGTCAATGTAGCTGAAGCAATCATTGAAAAAGATGCGGCATTTGGGGGGGAACCATCCGGAACTTGGCTGCATCCTGACTTCTGTATGTGTCCTGATGGAATATTGTCCGGTTTAAGAATGGCCGAAATCGTTTCAAGAGATGGTAATCTATCGGACCTATTAGCACAAATCCCGTCTTATCCAAACGTCCGTGAAAAAATAACTTGCTCAAAAGAGGCTAAAGTTAAAATAATGGAGAATATGGAAGAACTGCTAAAAAATTCTTTTGATGATATTGTTGATGTAAACTCTTTAGATGGATTCAGATTAACATTTTCAGATGATAGTTGGGTTTTAGTAAGGCCTTCTGGAACAGAAGATTATATTAGAATAACTCTTGAATCTCGTGATGACGCTAGAGCTTTAGAGATTAAAGAGGCATGTATTAAAATCATTAATGAAAATTTATAAGATGATGATTCATCTTTTCTTTTTTTTTTTAAAAAACAAGCGGTTATTTGTATTTTTAACTTTATTAAAATAAAAAAAGTTCTTTAAAGAATAATTTAGTTCTTTAAAGACAAATTTATATTATCCAAGCGATTCAATACCTTTTGTCGCAAGCAAATTGGTAAATGAACCTTCTGGTTTCATTATAATATTTCCATTGGAATATTCTTGTAATGCAGTTTTTATCATGGTTGCTTTTTTATTAGGATCTGCAGCAGCTTGTGCTAATGCTTTAACCAATACCATTACTGCATCCGCTCTAGACATTGTTCCAGTTACAGCTTCGTTACCTGCATATCCATTATATGCGTCGTTTTCACGAATAATGTCTGTAGCTGTGAGATTTGTTTCAACACCATTTACTTTTAATGGACGTATTGAATCAATAATGTTGTCAACACCTTCATCGTAAACAAGAACTACTGCATCTGCAGTTAAGTTGGTGTTCGATTCAACAATTTCTTTTGCATAATCCATTCCCTTATCAACACCATCATAGAGGCAATCGTGAAGATACATTTTGCCTCCTCCAATAGCACTCGAAGCGGGTTGTGTTGGATGTGTCATTCCTCCAGGATAAATTGGTGTATAGTTCTTAAAACTTCCATTTTCTAAGTGAATCATGAATGCCATGTCCACTCCACCATTAGATTGTTCATATTTATCTGCAGTTAATAATAATATGTCTTTACTTTCTTCGGAAAGGTTAGGACCACTATTTAATGCGCCATAAATAGAAGCTAATAGACCTACAAGAATAACTAATAATATTGCTATAATTAATTTCTTTGTCCTAGTCATTTTATTTTCCCACACTTAAGTTTAAGATAAATATTAAATTTGTAAAGTAAATAAAATTACATTTTATAGTTATAAACATTAACTTATATAAATATTTTTAACAATTTATCAATATAACGTAAAAAAAGCTATTTTAAAAAATAATAATTTTTTTATAAAAAATAATATGAAGAAGAATATTTATTCTTCTTCTGCAATAAATGCATCAATACCTAATGCAGCGCATTCTGGGCAAACCCAGTCATCCGGCATATCTGCAGGGGTTGCTCCAGCAGGAATGTTGTATTCCGGGTCCCCTTTTTCAGAATCGAACCTGTATTCGCAATGTAAACAAACATATATAGTCATTTTATTATCTCCTTTTATTTGCTATTAGCATAGCTAATATGATTTGAGTTTATTTGAACTATTATTTAAAAGTAGTTATTTGATTAGATAAGTTAATTAATAAGTAAATAGTTAAACATATAATATTATTAGATAATTTTTAAGGGGATAATAAAAGTGAAAGCAATTATTTTAAGTGCTGGTGAAGGTTCTAGAATGAGGCCATTAACCCTTACAAAGCCTAAAACTATGTTGCCAGTTGCTGGAAAACCAATTATTCAATATAACATTGAATCTTTAAGGAATAGTGGAATTAAAGATATATTATTAATTGTACGTTATAAGGAGGAAATGGTTCGGGATTATTTTGGTGACGGTAGTGAATTTGGAGTAAACATTTCTTATCAAACTCAAAAGGACTTCTTAGGTACTGCAAATGCTATTGGATATGGAAAAGGATTTATTAATGATAGCTTGCTTGTTTTAAATGGGGATATCATTTTAGATGATGAAATTATTACTGAAATCATTAAAAAATACAACCAATTAAAACCAGATACATTAATGGTTTTAACTGAAGTAGAAGACCCTTCTGCCTTTGGAGTTGTTGAAATTGAAAATGACAATATTAAAAGCATTGTAGAGAAACCTAAAAAAGAGGAAGCTCCAAGTAATCTTGTAAATGCTGGAATTTATGTATTCAATAAGGATATTTTCGATAAAATTGATGAAACTGAAATTTCTGAACGTGGAGAATATGAAATTACAGATTCGGTATCCTTACAAATTGAAGACGGCAAAAAGGTAATTGGACATAAAACCAATAAGGATTGGATTGATGTTGGAAGGCCATGGGAGCTAATTGAAGTTAATGAAGAATTGATCGGCCAATTAAAAAATGAAATCAAAGGAAAAATAGAGGATGGAGCTCATATTCATGGTGATATCTTTTTGGATGAAGGCAGCATTATTCGTGCGGGAGTTTACATTGAAGGAAATGTATATATAGGTAAAAATTGTGATATAGGTCCAAATTCTTATATTAGAGGTAATTCTTACTTTGGTGACAATGTTCATGTTGGAAATGCTGTTGAAATTAAAAATTCGATTGTCATGGAAAATACCAATATTAGTCATTTAAGTTATGTCGGAGACTCGGTAATAGGTTCAAATTGTAATATTGCAGCAGGAACTAACATTGCAAACTTACGTTTTGATAACCAATCCGTAAAAACCAAAATTAAGGACAAAATGATAGATAGTGGAAGACGCAAATTCGGATCGATTATTGGAGACGCTGTTAAAACAGGTATTAATTCTAGTTTTTCACCTGGTGTGAAAGTAGGTTATAATTCCACTATCGGTTCAGGGGTTTTATTATATGATGATGTACCCTCCGATACACGTGTTTTGGTAAAACAAAATCATATTATACAAGATAAGAATAAAATACAGAAATAAAGGCGATATTATGGAAAATAAAAAAGACTCTATTGTAATATGCCCGGGTGCACAAGTAGTTGGTGATGTTGAATTGGGTGCGGATGTATCAATTTGGCATGGAGCAATCCTTAGGGGAGATGTAGATTCAATTAAAATTGGAAATAAATCTAATGTTCAAGACAATTGTGTTGTTCACTGCACTGAAGGATTTCCTGTTGAGATAGGAGATAATGTCTCTGTAGGTCATGGTGCAATTGTCCACGGATGTAAATTAGACGACAATGTTTTAATTGGAATGAATGCAACAGTCCTAGACGGTGCACATATTTCAAAAAACTCTATTGTTGGGGCAGGTGCAGTTGTAAGTGAAGGAAAAGAGTTTCCAGAAGGAAGTTTGATTTTAGGTGTTCCAGCAAAAGCTGTTAAAAAGGTTAGTCACGATCAAATTGAAATGATTCAAAATAATGCAGATAATTATGTAAAACTTTCTAAACAATATAGGGAAGATTAAATTATGAAGGCAAGGAAAATTGTGGAAGAAATGGATTCCTATGTCCCTGGAAGGTCTCAGGATGAGATTGCTTCAGATTTCAACCTTAAAAAAGAGGATATCATTAAATTAGGTTCAAATGAAAATCCATGGGGTCCGTCTCCAAAAGCCATGAAAGCTATTGAAGATGAAATTAAATCAATTAATAGATATCCCGAATCTCAATTGCATGAACTTGTAAGTGAAATAGCGGAATATTCGGGTGTTAAAGATTCACAAGTTATAATTGGTGGGGACGGAGCTGATGAAATCATTGATGTACTTGCAAAAACATTTATAGATGATGGCGATGAGTTTATAGTTCCATTGCCTTCTTATATGTATTATGAATACTTGTTAAATCAATACGGTGCAAAACCGGTTTATGCAAAATGGGATTTGGATGAGAATAAATTAGATGCTGAGTCAATTTATAATTCAATCACTTCCAAAACTAGAATGATTTTCTTATGCAGTCCGAATAATCCTACCGGAACATTGATTGATAAGGAAATCTTAATAGATATTGCCCGTAAAAATCCAGACATATTAATCATTATTGATGAAGCTTACTTTGAATACTCAGAAGTCACAAATAAAGATTTAATCAATGAATATGACAACATATTCATCATACGTACCATGTCAAAAGTATTGGGCCTTGCAGGTATGAGAATTGGTTATGGTCTTGCATGTGAGGAGATTATTGAGTATATGCACAGAATAAAACCAGTATTTTCCCTTACAAGATTATCATTCGTAGCTGCTCTTAATACCTTTAGAGACAAAGAATACATAGAGGATTCAATTAAAAAAGGAATTGAGTCAAGACAATATTTACATGATGAATTATCAAAAATTGATGGATTAAATGTATTCCCATCTAAATCTAACTTCATGTTAATCGGTATTAAGGATACTGGTTTTACCGCTTCACAGTTGGCATTAGAACTTATGAAGAGAGGCATTATTGTGAGGGATTGTACTTCATTTAAGGGTTTAGATGAATATTGGATACGAATAAGTATTTGTACTCTTGAAGAGGATAAGAAATTTATTAATGTTTTAAAAGAGGTTTTAAATTAAATGTATATTGGAGGTAGTGTAATATCTTCTGTTGAATTTCATGGAAATATGTCTTTAGTTATTTTCATGTCAAAATGTCCTTTGGCATGCAGATATTGTCATAATGTGGAATTATTGGAAGATAATACTGAAAAATCATTTGAAGAAATTAAATATGAAATAGATTCATCAGCTGATTTTTTAGATGCTATTGTGATTTCAGGTGGAGAACCATTAGTGCAAACAGATGCAGTAATTGAAATATTGTCTTATGTTCGCAAAATCGGATTAAAAACAAAATTAGATACAAGTGGAATTTATCCGGATAAACTTAAAAAGATATTGGACTTGAATTTACTCGATTACGTATCTCTTGATGTCAAAACAACATTTTCAAAATACAAAAAAATAACCGGAGCCAATGTAGGCTTCGATGTTAAAAAATCAATGGAACTGATAAATGATGCAGGGGTTCATCTTGAAATCAGAACAACTTTTGTTCCTACATTACATACTAAAAAAGATATCATGAATCTTGTTGATGAAATTGAATCTGAAGTGTATACAATTCAACAATTCAGAAATAAAAATGTATTGGATCCTGCTTTGGAAAAAGTTGAAGTTCCTAATCCTCATGATTTAACTAAGTTGGCTAAGATGATTAAACCTTATTTTAATGGAATTGTTAAAGTCAAATCTGGCGAATTTGGAGAACAGGTAATATAGGAGTGCCTTTTGAATGCCGATTTTATCATTTTCAAGTAATGATATTGATGTAATTACGGGTAAGAAAACTCGTACAATACGTAAAGCATGGAAAACACCTCTTAAAGTCGGAGATAGACTATATTGTTATTGGAACTTAGTGTCTAAAGAAAAAATGAAGATTTTTGAGGCTTTCGTAACTGGTGTTGAGAGCATTCCTTTTTCAGAGATTAAAGATAATGATGAATTGGCTCGTGAGGAGGGGTTTAAGGATTCTGAAGATATGTTGCGTGAGTTTAAAAAAATGTATGGGGGGTGCATTGGTCCTTCAGACGAATTTCAAATTATATATTTCGAAAAAATTCACATTGATGATTGGAGAGGAGATAAAATAGATGAAAAAGCTATGATTACAAAAAGGGCTGATATTCTTTTTGATAGTGGTAAATTCGATAAATCAACAATGTGTTATGATGCGGCACTTAAATTGGACCCTCATGATATTTATTTATTGAATAAGCAAGGGGATAATTTATCCCGGCTTGGAAGATTCATGGATGCTATTGAATGTTATGATAAAGCATTAAAATGGGAACCGGATAATATTTATATTTTAAACAATAAAGCCATTGCACTTTTAAACTCAGGCAATATTAATGAGGCTTTAAAAGTTAGCAATATTGCTTATAATTATCGTCCAAGCAGTTCAATTGTTCTTTATTGGAGAGGATTTATCTTAGAAATGCTTGGAAGATATGATGATGCCCTGAAAGTTTATGATAAGCTTATTGTAATTGATGGTGAAAACCCTGAAGTATGGAATTCACGTGGGAATTTGTTATCTGACATGGGAATGTTGGAAGAGGCCATTGAATCTTTTGATAAGGCAGTTGAAGTTTGTTTAGATGACTCCGAAATGGATGCTGCAGCAATTAATCGCATGGGAAATGCTTATATTGATTTAGGTAAATTTGATGAAGCTCTTGAATGTTTTAACAAAGCAATATCTATTGAAAAAAACAATATCGATTTTCTGTTAAATAAGGGTGTTGTATTGATGGAACTTGGCAAGTTTGAAGAAGCGGTAGACAGTTTTAATAGAGTTTTGCTTAGAAGCCCAGATAATGAAGATGCATTTTTCCTTAAAGAAGAATGTTTAGAGTATTTCTAAATTCAATTAAAATAAAAGAAGAAATGAAGGAATTATTATTTTCTGTATTTTTTAATTAAACTAATTCCCCATTCGGTCATTTCATCTGCTTTAGATTGTAAATCAGATTCTGCAAAGCATCTAAATATTGGTTCAGTTCCAGAGGGTCTGATGATTACCCAACCGTCTTCTTTTAAGATTTTAACACCATCGGTTAAGTCAAGTTCAAAATCAGTTGTTTCTTTAATCTCATCGGCAATACTGTTCATCACAAATTCTTTTTCATCATCCGGACATTCAATTTTCATTTTACTTGCATAATAGATAGGTAATTCAGCCACTAACTCAGACATCGGTTTTTTAGATTTTGCAAGAATTTCTAAGATTTTAGCAACAGTCATTACTGCATCTCTTCCATAAACGAAATCCGGGAATATTAAACCGCCGTTTTCTTCTCCACCAAATAAACCGTCTTTTTCTTTGAGTTCACGAGCAACAAGTAAATCTCCAACAGCAGTAGCTATTACTTCACCATTAAATTCATCAGCAATATCATAAATTGCTTGTGATGTTGCAACAGTTGTTACAATGATTCCTCCATTGTTTTCTTTAAGCATTTCACGTTCAACAAGTGTGAAAGTTTTATCGCCTAAAACAAAGTTTCCTTTCTCATCAATACAAATGGTTCTATCTGCATCTCCATCATGTGCAAGACCAATATCTGCATTAAGTTCTTTTACAATGCTAATTAATTCTTGCAAATTTTCTTCAATTGGTTCAGGATTACGTCCGGGGAAGAATCCGTCGGCTTGCGAGTTAAGTGTTGTTACATCACAGCCTAATTTTCTAATTAAATATGGAGCGGTATAACATCCGGCACCTGATCCACAATCAACAACCACTTTTAAATTTGAATCTTTAATAGCTTGCACATCTACTTTAGAAACTGCTTCATCAATATATTCATCAATTATTTTATCATTGTGATAGATTTCACCAATTTCTGAAAATTCTACACGGTCTGGCTCATCATCAAAGTATAATCTTTCAATTTCAAGCTCCATATCATCAGCAATTCCAATACCGTCAGAATCCAAAAATTTAATTCCATTATATTCTGGAGGATTATGTGAAGCTGTAATCATTACTCCACCATCATAATATTTGCGGATAGCATATTGGACTCCGGGGGTAGGCAGGATTCCTAAATTCACCACGTCACAACCGCTTGAAAGTAAACCTGCAGTTACAGCTTGCATTAACATAGGGGAAGTTGTACGTGTATCTCCGCCAATAGCGACGGTTCCTTTTATTTGTGTTCCATAACAAGCAGCAAGTCTTGTTGCGAATTCAGGAGTTAAAACGTCATTTGCAGTTCTTCTAACTCCAAAAGTTCCAAATAATCTTTTTTTATTAGACATATTTAAAATTCCTTTATAATTTAATATATAAACTTATTTTAGTTTTTAATCAATAAAAATATATTGTTAATTAATCATTCTCAAACTGTCCCCATTTGATAAAATCAATTCTAATTCTGAATTATATTGTGTAACTGTTCCAACAACTTGTACTTTGCGATTTTTAAAATCTTCAATGTCAAGGTTTTTTGACTGTATTTCCGCTACTTGATTTTCGAATATTATTAACTGAATCTGTGCATCTCCATCATTTATGGTTAAAAAATAACTTGTCTTTGAGCTTGATTGGGCAATGTCTGTAATTACTCCGTCAATGCGCACTTCTTCATCAATCATTGCATTATTAATGTCTTTAATATCAACTTCTTTAACTTCAATTGTCGGACTAAAAGCAATCAGGCCAATTATTCCAATAAGTGAGGTTATCAGGGCTATTCTTAATAGTTTATCATCTGTGATTTCCATATTTTCATAATGATTTTCAGAATAAATATATTCGATAGGATTTTACTCAGTAAAATTGATGTAGGTTTAAAAAAAACTATACGTGGCAACAAAAAATGAAGATTATGATTTTTTACGGGGTGTTTTTACACAATCATCGATTCAAATGTTATAGTGGGTAAAATCTTTGATTTTTTCTCTTTAATATTAGTGTGCCCGGACAATATTTTCCAGTAATTTACATTGTTGATGATATGCTTGTTGAAGTTCATGGTTATAAAAAAGCATATAACGTAACAATTGCTACTATCTCAGGTATTTTTCAAAGAATTTAAGCTTTTAATGTTGTTTTAGGTTTAACATTGAGATTATCTGGTGAAGGATTAGGTGCAATAATCTTTACAATCGGATTTTTAGCCAAATGCCGCTTGAGGTTTTAGGGATAATGATTATTGCTCAAGCGTTATTCAAAACAATGAAATCATCGTTTATTCAGTATGTGCATGATTGGATGAGCTAAAAACTCAAATTAATGTTTGGCTTTTAGAAATCCTGAATTTCGTGTGTTTTCTTTTGTATCGTCTGATTCATCATATGCATCATATGGCGCATCTGGATCAGGAGCTCTTCTTGAAAATGCTGAGCATTTTTTGTCGCAATGGGCAAATACAAAATCCAAATCCTGACTCCAACCTGTGTGGCCAGTAATTACTAACGGATTAATATTCTTACTTCTTATTTTTTCTTCAAGTTTTTTCAATGATTTTAAGGATAGTTTATTGTCTTCAGCTAGTGGGGATAGGAAGCTATATCCTCCGTCAGAACCAAACCATATTGTATCTCCGGTAAACAGGTATTCATCATCAATCAAATAAACCATATGCCCCCAAGTGTGGCCTGGAACTAAAATGCATTCTACTTTAATGCCATCAAAATCCAGGATATCTCCATCCTTTAGGAGTACTTTTTCATTGTTGATTGTAACCATTGGAAGTTTATATAATTTGTAAGCTACTCTACGCCTAACTTCTCCAGTCAGATATCTATTTTCAATTTCACTTAGGTATAGCTTGCAGTGGCTGAATAGTCCATCACTATCCTCTTCTACAGCACCAACATGGTCTGTATCCTGATGGGTTATTAGGATATCATTTACTTCTTCAGGATCAATTCCTAACCATTCCATCTTCTCAGCAACTTTCGGATAATTATATCCGGCGTCAATCATTATTGTTTTAGCCTTTTTTCTATAAAAAAAGATATTTGCAACATATTCTCTAATGCAAGCAACATTTTCATCTATCCATCCTGTATTCAATGGTTTGAATATCTCTTTTCCACGATACATCTTTGCCATATATTTAATTTGAAAATCTGAAGCTTTTTTTGTCACAGTTTCACCTTCTCAGTTTCCAGTATGGTACATTGAAAGCAATCTTTCAACAGTATCTGCATCGTTCGGACTTTTATCTTTGCGGATATTTTTAACAACTGGGAATCGTAATGAGTAACCGGTTTCATATTCTGGGGATTCTACAATTTCTGAAAAAGCTATTTCTAAAACGATTTTAGGTTCAACTTTTATTTCACGACCCTTGGTTGAAATTTCAAGTTCCTTCATTTTCTCAGTTAAGTATTCTAAGGTAGCATCATCGAGACCTGTTGCGGCATATGCTACACTTTTAAAATCATCATTTTCATCTCTTAAAGCTACAAGATATGATCCAACGAAATCTCCCCTTTTACCAATTCCATAAGTTCCTCCAATAACAACCATATCTAATGTTTCAGGTTCAGATTTATATTTAAGCATTTTTTTACCTCTAAGACCTGGAATATATGGCGCACTTGCATCTTTAATCATGATTCCTTCATGACCTTCCTTGATTGAAATTTCAAATAATTCTTGGATTTCATCAATATTGTCTGCAGTTCCAACTTTCATTGTACTTAAATTCATCTCATCGACTGACGTATCAACAATATTTTCTAATGTGCTTCTTCTTGTTTTTAAATCCTCATCAATCATTGGAACTTTATAATACATTACATCAAATAAGAATAGTTTTAGAGGAACATTTTCCATCGCTTCTTCTACATTATATTTTCTTCTAACGCGATGCAAGACATTTTGAAAAGGCAGAGGTTTTCCATTACGTGTAGCTATCACTTCACCTTCTACAATATAATCCTCATGAGGCAGGTGTTCATTAAAAAGCTCTACAATTTCCGGCAAAGCATGGGTGATGTTTTCTAATCTGCGTGTGAATATTTTAATTTCATTATCTTTGCGGTGAACTTGTAGCCTTATGCCGTCATATTTGGTATCACAAATCGCCTCGCCCATTTCCGGTAGAATTTCATCTAGTGGAGGAGCCAATTGGGCAAGCATTGGTTTGACAGGTGTTCCTGGTGTTAAGTTAAGTTTTTCCAAACCCGTACTACCTTCTTCCTTGGCGGTTCTTGCAACTACTGAAAAATCATTTGTAAGCATTTGCGCACGTTCGACAATAGATTTTTCAATATTAAATGCTTGGGCTATTGCATCACGAACCACTCCATCTCCTACACCAATCCTTAACTCTTCAGTGATAGTTCTTGTTAGATACTTAGCTTCTGTTCCACTTGCCTGTGATAATAATTCTAAAATAATTGCTATTTTACGATTGGTCGATTTTGAACCACTGATTTTAGATAATTTACGTAAGTTATTAAATACAAAATCAATTGTTAAGGGTTGTGAGAAAAAGGTCATTTGGGATTTTTTTGCATATAGTTTAACACATGCAAGGCCAATATCTCCTTCATCACGAATTGCATCTTCAACAACTTCCTGTGTTGTTCCAACGGCTTCAGCTACTGCCCGCTCAACCAATTTCGCCCCAATTCCAATTTCTTCTGAACTCCATGCCGGAAAAACAACTCCTAAAATTAAAAGTCCAACCTTTTCAATAGTATCTGAATCTAATGTTTTTAGGTAATTTGATATTATTTCTGTTTTTTCTAGTCTTTTTGTAGTTGCCTCAAGAGCTGAGTAAACGTCAACTAATTCCTGGTATTTCATTAAAAATCGCCTTTACCTATTTTTACTGCACAATATTCTCCACACATTGCACACATTTCATCATCGTCAAGTTCACATTTGTTACGGTATTTTCTAGGCTTTGATTTGTCTAGAGCCAAGTCGAATTGGGCTTCCCAATCGAATTCCTTTCTTGCACGGCCCATTGCACGTTCCCTTTCCCATGCTTGAGGAAGTCCTTTTGCAACATCCGCTGCTTCAGCGGCAATTTTTGATGCAACAACTCCTTCTTTAACATCTTCAAGGCTTGGTAGGGACAGGTGTTCTGCTGGAGTAACATAACATAAGAAACTGGCTCCAGAACTTGCAGCTATCGCCCCTCCGATTGCGCCAGTAATATGATCATAACCCGGTGCAATATCAGTCACGAGAGGTCCTAAAACGTAGAACGGAGCTCCATGACATATTGTTTTTTGAATTTCCATATTGGCTTTAATCTGGTTTAATGGCATGTGTCCGGGGCCTTCCACCATAACTTGGACATTAGCGTCCTGTGCTCTTTTAACAAGGCCTCCAAGGTTTACGAGTTCTTGAATTTGAGGGATATCACTTGCATCTGCTAAACAACCTGGCCTTAAACCATCTCCCAGAGATAATGTAATGTCGTATTCATAGGATAATTCAAGTAAGTAATCGTAATTTTCATATAAGGGATTTTCCATATCGTTGTGATTTATCCAAGATGCCATGAATGTTCCTCCACGGCTTACAATACCCATCATTCTATTGGCGGCTTTTAATTTTTCAACTAAATCCTTGGTAATTCCGCAGTGAATGGTCATAAAGTCCACTCCTTCACGTGCTTGGTTTTCAATAGATTTGAAAATATCATCGGGATTCATATCCATTATTTCTTTGTTTTTAGTTAATGTTACGACTCCTGCTTCATAAATGGGCACAGTTCCAACACATAAATCAACAGCATCCATAATTTTTTTTCTAAACAGTTTTAAATCAGAACCTGTTGACAAATCCATTAAAGCATCTGCACCATATTCCTGTGCCAATTTTGCTTTATCTATTTCCAGATTAATATCATCAATTTTTGATGATGAGCCAATATTTGCATTAACTTTGGTTCTTAAACATTCCCCTATACCACAAGGTTTTGAGTGTCCATTAATATTTTTTGGAATTACAACTTTGCCTGCATCTATTAATTTAATTAATTTGCCTACATCAATATTTTCTTTTTTAGCAACATATTCCATTTCAGGAGTAATATTGCCTTTTTGCGCTTCACTTTTTTGAGTCAAATTTATCCCTCATGTTGACTAATCAGTAATAGTTATGTAGTTATAACTATATAGAATTAATTAAAATTATACTTGATGGTGGGATATTTATAAAAATTATATTTTTTGATACTGAAACAAGTGGTCTTGATTGTCAAAATTGTAGGATAATAGAACTTGCAATGTTGATTGTTGAAGAGGGCAAAATAATTGAAGAATATGATGAATTCATAGATATTGAAGAGCCTCTTGATTCAAAAATTATAAAATTAACAGGCATTGACGATGAGTTGTTATCTGATGAGGGGGTTTATGAATATGTTGTTGCTGAGGATTTGAAAGAAAAATTAACTCCGGAAACTTTAATGATAGCTCACAACTGTCAATTTGACCTGTCGTTTGTCTATAATTTACTTAAAAGACATTTCCCCGATGAAGCATATAATATTGTTTCTAAAATGAATTGGTTAGATACCTTAACAGTTTTAAAAGATCGTAAGGATTATCCTCACAAATTAATAGATGGTGTTAAACATTACAGTATTGAAGAAGTTAATTTTCACAGAGCAATTGATGATACAAAAGCCTTGTATGATTTAACAAAAGCATTAATGAATGAACGTGGCGATTTAAAGGAATATATTAATATTTTTGGATATAATCCTAAATGGGGAGTTAGTGGAGTTGAATTTCCATTTATCAAATATAAAAAACAATTTTATAATAAATTCATGGTTTCTCCAAACAATATTTTGCCTAGAAAATAATTTTATATCATGGGATAAGGTAAATCAGGATTATCTTTTTTAGGTTTTTCCCCACCAATTTTTGCTAAACGCATTTCTAGAAACTTTTTGCCCATTTCAGTTCGTGCATAAATAGGTATTGATTGGCCTACAGTTTTTATGCACTCGGCTTCTGCGATTTCACGGATATTTTTTGAAGCACAGGCTGTTGCAACATCACTTATATCAAATAATTCTCTAGCTTCCTTGGCACTTCTTTTAGTGGTGTGTACAACAAAAACATAAATATTGGTGTCTGGATGTTCTTTTTGAAGTTTTTTAATTTCTTTTGCATCACCTGCAACGGCAATAGTGACAGCTATATTCTTAAATCCTTTTTTAATTGCAAGTTTGATTCCCTTAATTTGGTTTATCTCAGCAGTTTTAGGATTAACAATATTTTCTTCACCTATTTTGACTATTAGCTCTGGTATGGGACTTGTCTTGAAAAGACCTGAAACCCGTCCTCCGATTCCTTGAACAAGTTCCCCGTCCCAAACTATTAATGTTCCACAACCTTCTAAAACCATTACAGCACAATCAATAATTTTTTCATCAAGCAATGTGCAAATAATCTCTGAAATACCAAAGCTTAAAAAGTCCTTCATTCTTAGTTGCCTTTTGGAAGTGCACATTCCAAAATCATCGATTCTAAATTGCATATTTTCAGCTATTGCCTCGGGTGTGAGTTTTTTTATTCCACGGTGGTGATCAAAAAGGGGACAGTATTCGATTTCAGGTTCACTAACATTTATTACTTTACCATCTTTAATTGTTACTTTGCTCAATCCCATTGCTTCAATAATATGTTCGCTCATGTTTAATAGTTGAGTTTATGGAGTATTAAAAATTTGCTGTATTGCAAATCTAGACATTTTCAAAAACTTGTGTGAGGGTTATTTTTTGATTAATTTATGCACTTAATTTATTTCACGATAAACGGTTTCTTAACGTTAAATTATAAAGATTCCTTCAGATTAGGGAAAATTTTTAAATGAAAAATTTGTTTAAAGTGAAGTCACACAAGTTTGAAAGAGCCTGAAAATTTGGGATATAATTTTATATTGATTAAAAATTAAAATTTAGATTGATTAAAATGAATGTTGGAATTATTGGAGGTAGTGATGGTTTGGGAAAAACCCTCATTTACTATTTTAGAGAAGAATTTGAAGTATACATTACAGGCACAGACCATAAAAAAGGTCGTGGAGTTGCAGATAAATTAAATGTCAACTATATTGAATCTAATATTGAGATAGCAGATATTAGTGATATTTTAGTTATTAGTGTACCTATTCAATATACTTCAGATGTTATTCGTGAGGTCGCTCCATTTATGAAAAGCGGATCTTTAATGGTTGATGTAACCAGCGTTAAAGAAGAACCATTAAAAACAATGCAGGAAGTATTGCCTGATACTGTCGAATATCTTCCAACACACCCAATCTTTGGTCCACGCACTACCCGACTAGACAATCAAGTGATTGTTTTGACTGCTGATAAAAAGGGGGAATGGTACAGGAAAGCTTATAATTACTTATCCAATAAAAATATGAGAGTTATCGAAACTACTGCTAAAAAACATGACTTTATGATGAGTATAGTTCAAGTCTTAACCCACTTCTCATTCATTTCAACTGCTTCTGCAATTGAAAAACTTAAAGTGGATTTATCTGAAACTGAAGATTATGAAAGTCCAATATACAATCTAATGATTGATATGATTGCCCGTATTGTTGCTCAAAATCCATATTTAACATACAATATTCAGTCTATGAACAATAATGGTTCTAAAATTAGAAATACATTTGCTGAAGCTGTAAATGAACTAAAAGATGTTATTAATGATAAAGATGAAGAGAAATTTGTAAAGATAGCCAATAGGGCAACTAAAAATATGGGAGATATTACAAATGCTTTAGGTAGGAGCGATAAAGCTATTAATGCCCTAAACTATGAATACATTATTTTAAACAATTCCATTGGTCAGGAAGTTGGTCTAAAACATATCTATTCTGGAAAAATCCACACGGGAATTTTAGAAAGTGTTGATGGTAAAACTGCTGTTTTAAGAGAGGGCAGTAAAGTTAAAAAACTTCGTATTGCAAATATTAGGATTTTACATCCTGAAGAATTGTATAAATGGAAAATTGATAATTTAAATACCGTAACCCAATCGATTAGTTGCGTATTTTCTAAAAGGGTTCATGTTGAAACAATTGAAAATGCAGTAATGAAAATTGATAATATTATTGATATTAGGTTAACTGATGTATATGCCGGTCCTCAAATTGACGATGACTTTATTAGCTTAACTTTTGAGGTTACTACATTAACCAAAGAAGATATTCAAAATGTCAAAGATTTATTCACAGGTTTTGGGGGAAGTATCAGATAAATTGTTTTACTAAATACGAACAAACATTAAAGTATCTAAAAGTAATTAAATCTTAAAATTTAAAATACATATTTAATTTTCACTTTTTTTTATTAATATTAATTTTAAGTTAAATATTTGATTAAATTGAAATTCAGTATTGTTTAAATAATGAATAGTTAATTTTTAAATGGTTTAAAAAAATCATCCTGACCGAAAGCTTTATATATTAAGACACATACAGATTAGTATGTCAATAAAGTTACAAAAAGTAACAAAAAGATTTTGACAAATTACAATTATTAGATTACATACAAACAAGGAGATGAGAAAATGGCAGAAAATGAAATTACATTAAAGGTTGCAGAAGCAATCTCACAAAAAGATGTAGGCCAAGGAGTTGCAAGAATTGATCCTAATGTCATGGAAGATTTAGGAATCCATGAAAGAGACTTAATCGAAATTATTGGTGAGAGAAGAACTGCCACTATCGCTCTTCCTTCACAAACCGATATTGGACTTGGAGTTATAAGAATTGACGGATTAATCCGCAAAAACTCCGGAGCTACCATCGGAGGTGAAGTTTTAGTTAAAAAAGCAAAAGCAACGGAAGCGAAAAAAGTTGTTCTTGCACCAACTGAAGACAATATTCGTGTACAGGGAGACGTAAGGGGATTATTTGCAGGTAAGGTAATGGTACAGGGAGACATTATTGGATCTCAAATCCGTGCACCAAAACCAAGTATGGGAATGGGATTCAATAGTATTTTTGATGAATTAATGGACTTTACTCCAGCAATGAAAGAAATTAAATTTGCAGTAGTCTCTACAAATCCAAAGGATATAGTAATTGTCGGGCCAAATACTGAAGTGCAATTACATGAAACTCCAGTAGATGTCAGCAAAATCGAAGGTGTTGGAAACCTCGTTAATGTAAGTTACGAAGACATTGGAGGTCTTAAAGAAGAAGTTAAAAAAGTAAGAGAAATGATTGAAATTCCTCTTAAAAGACCTGAACTCTTTGAGAAACTAGGTATTGCACCTCCAAAAGGAGTCCTCATGCATGGTCCTCCTGGAACTGGTAAGACATTACTGGCTAAAGCGGTAGCAAGTGAAAGTGATGCTCATTTCATTGCAATAAATGGGCCTGAAATTATGAGCAAATATGTAGGTGGGTCTGAAGAAAACTTAAGGGAATACTTTGAAGAAGCAGAAGAAAATTCTCCTTCAATCATATTTATAGATGAATTAGACGCAATTGCTCCAAAAAGAGAAGAAACAAATGGGGAAGTTGAAAGAAGAACCGTTGCACAACTTCTTACATTAATGGATGGTCTTAAATCCCGTGGTCAGGTAGTAGTTATTGGAGCAACCAATAGGCCTGACTCTCTAGACCCTGCTCTTAGAAGACCTGGAAGATTTGATCGTGAAATTGAAATAGGAGTACCTGATTCAGAAGAAAGAAAAGAAGTTCTTGAAATTCACACAAGAAACATGCCTCTCGCAGATGATGTAAACCTTGATAAAATAGCAAATACTACCCATGGTTGCGTGGGAGCAGATCTCGAATCATTATGTAAGGAAGCGGCAATGAGAGTAGTTAGAAGAATCCTGCCTGAAATACAAAACGATGAAGAAATTCCTAAAGAGGTAATGGAAAAAATTGTCGTAACTGGTGAGGACTTTAAAAATGCTCAAAAAGAAATTCAACCTTCCGCTCTTAGAGAAGTTCTAGTACAAATCCCAGATATTAAATGGGACGATGTAGGTGGACTTGAAGATGTAAAACAAGAGCTAAAAGAAGCTGTTGAATGGCCGTTAAAACATCCAGAAACATTCCAACGCTTAGGAATAAGGCCTCCAAAAGGAACATTACTTTATGGTATTCCTGGAACTGGTAAAACTTTACTTGCAAAAGCAGTAGCAAGTGAAAGTGAAGCCAACTTCATTTCAATTAAAGGTCCTGAACTCTTATCTAAATGGGTAGGGGAATCTGAAAAAGGTGTTCGTGAAGTATTTAGAAAAGCAAAACAAGCTTCCCCAACAGTAATCTTTTTCGATGAAATAGATGCAATAGCCAGCACACGTAGTGGAAATGACACCGATAGCGGTGTGACAAAAAGAGTTGTTAACCAACTTTTAACTGAAATGGATGGTTTAGAGGAACTTGAAGATGTAGCAATTATAGCAGCAACCAACAGACCGGACATTTTAGATGCTGGACTTATGAGGCCTGGAAGATTTGATAGACATATTCAGGTTAAAGAACCTGATGAAGAAGCAAGAATATCAATCTTTAAAGTACATACAAAAGGCATGCCGCTTGGAAGTGATGTTGATATTAAAAAATTAGCTAAAAATACTGAGGGTTATGTTGGAGCAGACATAGAATCCATATGTAGGGAAGCAGCAATGCTTGCACTAAGAGATAACATTGAAGCTAGTGAAATCCCATACAAATACTTTAAAGATGCAATAGATAAAGTAAAACCTGGAAATAAAGCCGGGCATGACGAATTAGTCCAATATATGTAGGGACCAAACGCCCTACATTTTCCCTCTTAATCATTATCTGATATCTAACCATATTTGGGGAAAGGTATGGAATCTTTCCCCGACCTCTAAATTGATGTTCTTTTGTCACTATATTATTTTTCAAAAACTTATGTGCTTGATTATTTTTGGATTAACTTATTTCACAACACGTGATTTATTAGCACTAAATTATAACGCTGTCTCCAGATATCAGGTAAAAGTTTCAAATGAAAATTTGTTTAAATTGGAATCACACAATAGACAATTTTCAGTATGATAAATTTTTAATACTATTACTTATTAATCTAATTAATGTTAGTATGAAAATTATAAACGAAGATGAAAAGGAAGGAATTGTAGAAGTAGTTCCAGAAACATTGGATGATTTATGGCATTTATCCCATGTAATACAGATTGGGGATAATGCTTCCTCTAAAACAACTAGGCGTATACAGGACAACACTGGAGATAAAATCAGAAGTGATAGGGGAATTAAAAAAACTTTCTATTTAGGTTTAGATATTGAAAGTATTTCTTTTCATTTATTCACAGGAAAACTGCGATTAACTGGCGTCATTACAAGAGGTCCGGAAGATTTAATACCTCTCGGATCACATCATACTTTGGAAGTCAAATTGAATGTTCCTTTAAAAATCACCAAACCAAGATGGCCTAAGTGGGCTATTAAAAGATTAAATCAAGCAATTGATGCTTCTCGTAAATTATCTGCAATCATTGTAGTTTTAGAAGATGACACTGCAACATTAGGTTTGATGAGACAATTCGGAATTGAATATTATGGTCCAATTAAAGGCAATGTCTCAGGTAAACGCATCTTAGATAAAAATCGGCAAAAAAATATCACTCAATTTTATGAAAAAGTCATAGAATCAATTGCTAAATTTGATTCAATTCAAAATATTGTAATTGCAGGGCCGGGTTTTGTTAAAAATGATTTTCATGATTATTTAAAAGACAATCATAAAGATTTAGCTAAAATATCCGTTGTTGACTCAACCGGTGCCGGCGGAAGAAATGGAATAAATGAAGTTCTTAAAAAAGGCACTGTTGAAAAATTAACTTCCGAAAATAGAGTTGCCCAAGAAATGGGAGCTGTCAATAATTTATTGGAAAATATTGGCAAAAACTCTTCAAAAATCACTTATGGTATAAAAGAAACTAAAAATGCCATTAATTTAGGTGCGGTATCCCAATTATTAATTCTTGACACGAAAATAGCAAGTGAAGACATGGATGAGGCAATGGATATGGTTGAAAACATGAAAGGTGAAGTAATGGTCATCAGTAGTGAACATGATGGTGGAAAACAATTAGAAAGCTTAGGTGGGATGGCGGCTATTTTAAGGTACAAAATTGCTTAATTTTATATATTAAAAACAATTTAAATCTTATATATATAAAAATTATAATCGTGATTTAATATGATGTATTCATCGATACTTTGTGCACTAATATTTGTTTTTGTTTTATCCGCAATAGGTACGGCTATTATAGATATAATATTTAGATTTTTAGGAAAAAGGGGATATTTAGGTAACTTATATCCGAATGTTCGTGGAGGAATTCCACGTGCTGTAGGTATTGTTCCTTTTGTAATATTGTCTTTTTACATGCTACCAAGATTTAACAATTTAATTTTAATCATAGGTATTTTTGCACTAATCGATGATGTTTTGGGCAGAAAAAAATCTCCATTTGGTATTGAATGGGGTCAATTGTCAAGAGGAATCGGAATAATTGCGGTGATGATTGTTGGGATATATCAAGGTTTAGGCATATCTGCAATATTTGTTGCACTTATGGTTCAGCCATTAAATATTTCAGATATGCAACCGGGATCTGCATGTATTGTAACAATTATAATGTCAGTTCTAACAATTGTTGCAACATTATTAATCGGTTCCCAACCATATGCTGAATTGCCTGCTGTTTATACTCCATTGTTGTTGTTAGCTGTTTGTTTAGGATATTGTCCGCTTGATTTTTCAGGAAAAATCATGTTGGGTGAAGTTGGAAACCATACATTTGGCGTGGCACTTGGTTTAGCATTTTATGTAATGGGAGAATTGGTTGGAGTACTGGTATTCGGATTTATAACAACTGCATTCATTGCTTTTGTAAGACGCAATAACCTAATCATATTCTTTAGACAAAAGCTCCGTATTCTTGACCCAACATTTGGTGACTTTTTCATGGATGTTTTGACTGGGGGAGGATTAGGAGATTTATTTAGAAAATGGATTTTAGAGGATAAGCAATATAATATTAAAAATCCATTATTGATTTCATTAGGTTTTAGGAGATTATTGTACAATCCTCATGCTCCAAATCACAACACATATGTTCCAAACAGTTATGTTTCACGTTTAGATAAAGGAGAATGATTTATGAAGGCATTATTTGTAGTCACTGGTCGGGGACTTGGTGGGGATGCTATGATTGCTTTAAATGTTATGAGTGCATTAGAAAAGCGAGGTATAATTTGTGATGTTGCATTGGATGAGTCTGCTCCAGGTGTTTTATTTGAAAAACATGGATATTCTTGGCATAAAATATCTATCCCTCAAGCTGGAGGTCATTCTGCAACTAAATTATCTGCTCTTAAAGGAGCTCTTAAATTAATACCTGCTGCTTTTAAAACTAGAAAAGCTATCAAAAAATCCGAATCTGATTTTGTCATTGGTGTTTTAGGAGGAGGTGCAATTGTTGGGTCTTTTGGAGGAAAACTTGCTAGGATTCCTACTTTTTCTTTAATTTCAACGCCTCTTGATTCAAAAGTATGTCCAAAATTTAATCATTGTTTTATTTTACCGGAATTGGATAAATTTAGATGGGATAAACTTCCCAATAATATGGAAAAATCTTTTTATCCATTAGCTAATGATATTGGTGAAGGCAAGCCTGAAATTGCTTTAGAAAAATTAAAAGAATTCCCTAATTTCGATGAAAATAAAAAAACTATTGTATTTTCATCTGGTTCATCTATTTTTAAAGGCACAATTGAAGCTATTAATTTGGTTGCCAATAGAACTGATGAGTATAACCTAGTTTTAGTGGGTTTGCCATTACATGATGAGTATTATGATTTAATCAATGAGGATAAAATAATCTATGCAGGTTATATTGACTGGATAAATCATTTATTCAAATTCTCTGATTTGACTGTACTGACAGATGACGGTGTTTCTCTTGAAGAAGCATTCACTTGTGGAAAACCAATTATCGCCCTTACTCGTGTAAAATGGGGCAGATATCAGAATATGGCTGGCGTTTTTAAGGGAGCTATGATTGAATCTGAAGTTAAAGACGTTAATGAAAATATTAAAAAGGCATTTGAAAATTACGAATCACTTCAAGAAAATGCTTTAATTTATGGTGAGAAATGTTTACATGCTGCTGATAATTTAGCAGGCAGTATCCTTAAAAAATTAGATTAGTGGTTATTATAACCACATATTTTTAATAATTTTATAATTTGAATCAGTTGATGGGTGTATTTCTAAAAATTCACCGTAATCATCTAAATCATAATCCATTCTCATCAAATATGAAAGATATGCCACATCACTTGTTGATGATGGGGATATTGAATTTATTCTATTTATTTTATTCTTGTTTTTATCAAACTCAATTTCAGTATATCCGGTATCTTCCATTAGTATGTTCCAAAAGGAATGTGGGCCTGCAATTCCAGGTATTCCAATCACTTCTTTATCATCATCGCTTAAGTGGTTTTTTTCATTTTCAACAAAGCTAACTTCCATGTTCAAACTTAAGGTTTGAGGAATACAATTGTAGCTTACTTTATTTGAATACTTGGCCATATTTCTTGCAGCAGTGATGCCTTCCATTCTTGCTACGGGTGTTAATTGATATCCGCCAGTAACATCTCCTGCAGCATATACATTATCAACATTGGTTTGCATCATTTCATTAACTCTGATAGTTTTATCATCATTTAACTCAACAAATCCATCTACAACCTCACTGTTTGGAGTTCTGCCGGTTGCAAAAAATGGAATGCCTTCTAATTCATCTTCACTATCAGTCAATATTTTATTTTTAAATGCTTGTTTTATATTGGTATTTTCTAAAACGTTAACATCTGGAATTATCTTATCTAAGATATATTTTTTAGTAGCTTCACTTATATCTTTTAAAATTTGGCTTCTTGCAATAAGATTAACTTCACTGCCAAGTGTTGAATAAATATTGGCTATTTCACAAGCAATAATTCCCCCACCAATAATATTTAATTTCTCAGGAATATCATTGAGTTTCAAAATATCCTTATTGGTTAATCCATATTCTTTTCCAGGGATATCAGGAATAAATGGACGAGCACCAGTGGCAATTAGTAAATTATCATATTCAAAAGTTTCATTATTTACTTTAACAGTGCCTTCTTCAACACTGGCTTCTCCATAAACAATATTGTTTCCAACACTTTCATTTTCCATCTGGTTTATTTGTCGTAGTATAACCTGGGTTTCACATATTTTTTCAACAATCTTTTCATAAGATAATTCGAGTTGGGTTTTTAAAAAACCGTAATGATTAAATCTTTTATTTAAATCAATGAATTTGGTGATGTCAGTTAATGCACAAACAACCATACATCCTTCATTTAAGCAGGTTCCTGCAATATGATTTTTTTCAATTAAAGTGACCTCTTTCCCTAATTTTCCAAGTTCAAAAGAACCTAATCTTCCTGCGGGACCTGATCCGATAACAATATTTTTCATTTTTTCACCTGTTCAGATAGTTTTATATAATACTAACTTTTAATAGTATTAATATAAAATTATTTTGGAGATGGAAATCATGTGTATTGCAGCACCTGCTCATGTTATTGAAATTGACAGAGAGGCTAATTTGTTGGTGGCTGATTTTGGCGGAGCCAGGCAACAAGCAAAATTGGACCTTTTACCTGAAGTAAAAGTTGGTGATTATGTTTTAATCCATGCTGGTTTTGCAATAGAAAAATTAACCGAAGAAGCAGCTAAAGAATCTTTAGAAGCTTGGGAAGAACTTATGGAAATTCTTGAAGAAGAAGATAGGGAAATGGAAAAAGCGAGAAGTGCTAATTTAAATCAATAAATAGACACTCTTGTTACTCCTTTTATTTTTAAAAATTCGTTTATTAAATTACCTTTAACAGGTTTTTCAGTAATTATTGTTAGTATTGGATTTCTTTGAAGTTCGGTGTCTTCAGCATAAGCTTGTCTAATGCTTATACCTTTTTTTGAAATTAAACTAGTAATATTGGCTAGTATGCCTTCATTTTCAGATCCAACTTCAATCTCAATTACGCCTAGTTCAAGGTTTTTGGCAATGTTTTTTAAAAGTGTTCCGGCAGGGGTGATATTACAGAATATATTGTTTAATTCTGGATCTTCTTGAATTACTTCAATTGTAGATTTGATTGCACGTCTGTCAACATTTGCTGCTGTTGCCAATGATTTATCGCTTATTTTTAAATTTCCACAATAAACTTTACCGTCTTCACCTAGAGACAATCCAAGTTCAATCATTTTTTCTGCAACTCTTAGTCTTGCAGGGTATTTTTTAAATTTTTCATTAACTTTTTCCCACATTTTAATCATCATTCCAACTTTTTGTCCATTTAAGTTAATATTTTTAGAATTAGGTATTTAATAATTTCTAAAAAATCACGATAAAACTCTTAAGTTATAAAAAAATTCTAGAAAATCAGTAATTAGTAGGCTAGATGGGATTCGAACCCATGACCTCCCGGTTATCAGCCGAGCGCGCTAACCAAGCTGTGCCACTAGCCTATAAGATTGGTGTGACAGTTAACTGTCAACACTTATATATTTGTTAATTACTATTATATAACTGTTTCGGTTATAAAGGTAATTAATTAAATTTTTTAAAATTTCATCTATTAATCATTTCGTTAATAGAATCTGCCATAGCATGTCCTTCAACATTAATGATAACTTTTTCGATACCTTCCACGTTTTCAGCTCTGATTTTAGCATCAGCAGCAATACGGGTAATGCTCATACAACCTGGATTGGTTGGTTTAAGAATAATTTCTGCTTGGTTGCCGTCAACGGTAATATTTTGTACAATACCCATATCTACAATACTAATTCCCATGTGAGGGTCATTAATTGGAGTGATTGCATCTTTAATATCCTTTACTAAATCTTCTGACATTTTAAATCTCCTATAATTTATGTATTTATTATTATATAACAATGATATTTATATATGTTTTTATTTTTTCAAACGATGTTTTATTTTAACGCAGATGCCATTGTCACATTCTTCCATCTCACGACCGGTCATTATTGCTTTACCAACACCAACAACAGCATCATCACGTACAACAATGACCTCATCATTTGGAATGATTTTATGGTCTGCTTTTTCAATTCCCGGTGCAAAGACAGTATTGGTCTCAAGATTAAAATCAATATTGACAATATGGATCCCTAACTCTTTTAAGATTTTCCCGCCAGGTAAATTTAATCTAAACAGTCCATAATCTTTATTTAATAATGCTAATTGAACACCATTTGATAAAATTCTTTTATGATACATTCCCTTTGTTTTAACATTATCTGGAATGAATTTATCTCCATTTTCACCAAATTGATATTTAGCAATTGATTTAAGTTCATGCAATGTTTTTTCACGTCTATTGATTCTTTCATGATTTTTAAGTTCCATTCTTAAATTATAAAGTGAATCTGGAGAAGTTGGACGTTCATCAACACAGACATTAGTGAAGTCATCTATATATGCTTCACAAGACTCTAAGTATCCTCCAGCAAGATTGGCTACAATTGTTTTACCTTTACAATATTTAGCTATTAACTTACCGGTTTCTTCAATTTCATCAGCTGACCAGGAACCTGTTGTGCTTACATCATAAGATTGTATTGGAAAAGTGTTTTCAAGCTCTCTTGGACAAATTCCAAAAGGGGAAGTTACAATGAGTTCTTGAAATGATTTGGTTAGTTTTCTAAACTTTTGATGAGATTTAGAATTGGAATAGGGCTTTTTCATACTGCAAGGTAATAAAACAACAGTATCTCCTAAAGGTTCCGTTATTTCCATTCTTTGTCTCCATCGCACTGCTTCTGGACGATAGAGTGATTCTTCACTTGAACATATTACTTTCATATTATTCCTCAAAAGCTTTTATTAACTCGTTATCGAGTTTAATTAATCTTTTAATATTATCATCACTATCTTCGATAGTTCTCTGCCATTTAGCAATCACAAAATCAACATCTACTTCCTCACTTCCACTTACTAAATTGTCAGCATGTGCCACGATTTTTTCTTCAAGTGTTTGGGGAACATATGATTTTTTTGGAAGTCCAAGTTTAACGGCTTCTTCGGGAGTTATTCCGGCTCCAATATGTCTTTCAATAATATGCAACACGTCTTCGGAGTAGCCATGACTTCTGGCAATTTCAACTCCTTTTATCGCATGTTCTATGCTATGAGTTTTAGATCTTCCAATATCGTGCAATAAAGCTCCTTTACGTATAAGGTCTTCATCTACATTATCAAAATTAGCAGCTATTTTCATAGCTTTTTTATAAACAGCTTTGCAATGTTCTATTACATTTTTAGAGGTGTGTTCTTTTTCAAGTAACTCAAGTTCCATTTTATCTGTTTTTTTCACTAAATGATTTAAAATTACTTTCGACCATTTTAATATCTTCTTTAAGTTGTTTTATGGTATCTTTGTTTTCATGGAATTCTAGTTCTTCACCACACATTGGACATATAAATTCATATTCTGAAGAATCATCAAAATCAAGTCGCACATGGCCTTGTGGACATAAAAAGAACATATTATTTTCCTCACGTTCTAACTCATCGTTAAGTATTTTTAAATAATTCTCGGAATCCTTAATGATGCGGTTCATAACCTCGTCTTTTTCAAACTTCCAAGAATATGTAAACCATTGAGTTTCAGGGTCTTTACTTCTTTTATAACTAGCTAATCCCATATCGTAAAGCCTGTATAATATTCTCCGAACAATATTTAATTTGATTTTAGTTTTATTAGCAATTTCTTCATCAGTTTCAACACCATCAATTAATGCTTGAACAATAGGTAAATTGCTTTCATCTTCAACAACATTGGTTAATAAAGTCTTTACTAATGGATCATCTATCATTTAATTTCCTCTTAAATACATGTATAAAAATTAAAATTGCTATTAATATATATCTTTTATATTATAAAAATATTACGAATTCAGTATTCATCTAATATTTCTAATAATGTTTTGGCAATATAGTCAACTTTCTCATCACTTAGTGTAGAGTAAATCGGCAAACTTATTTCATTTTCAAATAAATGATATGCATTAGGGTAATTGGCAATATCAAATCCCAAATTCTTATAAGCAGTTAATAATGGGAGTGGTTTGTAATGAACGTTAGTACTTATTCCATGTTCTTCCATTTTAACAATAATCTCATTTCTCTCTTCTAAAGTTATATCTTTAATCCTTGTTAAGTATAAATGGCCGGAGGAGGTGTGATTTGCACCTGTATGGTTTTGGGTGATGACTCTTGAGTTTTTAAAAGCTTCATCGTATTTTTTAATGATTTCGTGTCTTCTATTCAACATCGATTCATATCTTTTTAATTGTCCAAGGCCAATTCCCGCCTGAACATCAGTCATATTGCATTTATATGCTGGAATTAAAATATCGTATTCCCATGAACCTTTTTGTGTTTTTTCAAGAGCATCTTTAGTCTGTCCGTGGAGTGAATAAATCTGGAATTCTTTATAGAGTTTTTCGCTGTCAATTCCTTCATGGTTTTTCCAACTTACCGCTCCGCCTTCAGCGGTTGTTAAGTTTTTAACCGCATGAAATGAAAAACAAGTAAAATCCGCAAGAGTCCCTGCTTTTTTATTATTTTGGATAGCTCCAAAACCATGGGCACAATCCGCCACGACAACAACTCTATTGAATGCTTCTTGAATATCATTTGAAGGTTCAAATAACTCTTTTTTGTTTTCTATTGCTTCAAAGATTTTACCATAATCGCATAAGATGCCTGCAATATCAACGGGGATAATTGCTTTAGTTTTTTCACTTATAGCTTCAGCCATTTTTGCATAATCCATTTCTTCGCTGTTAATTTGACTGTCAACCATTACTGGTGTTGCTCCAACATGGCAAATGACACTGCAGGAAGCAGTATAAGTATAAGCGGGCACAATAACTTCATCACCTTTACCAATACCCAATACTCGCAAAGTCATCTCCAAGGCAGTAGTTGCCGCACTTAAACAAACGGTTTTATCGCTTCCACAATATTTTGTGATCTTTTTCTCAAATTCCTTTGTTTTTGGTCCTGTTGTAATCCAACCGGATTTCAATGCTGAGATTACTTCTTCAATTTCGGTTTCGCTTATATCAGGTGGTGAAAATGGGATATTCATTATATTCACTCTCCATTAACCTCTTCAGGTTCTTTATATGTTGGAACACAATTTTTAATTACTTCTTTAATGTGGTCTTTAGTGGCATGTTCGTTGTCTATGATTTCTCTAAACATATCTAATTTCTTTTCAACATCGTCCATTGTAAAGTCCATGGATTCTGTGATAAATATTTTTTTGTGATTTGTTTCATGTAAATTTTCTTCATTCATTAGTAATTCTTCATAAAGCTTTTCTCCAGGCCTCATTCCAGTAATTTCAATTTCCATATCTTCGCCGAGCCTGTATCCTGATAATTCAATAAGGCTTTTTGCCAAATCATAAATTTTAACAGGTTCTCCCATGTCCAGAACAAATATTTCTCCTCCTTGGGCGTAGGTAATTGCCTGCAATACTAGGGCAACCGCTTCAGGTATTGTCATGAAAAATCTTGTAATTTCTTTGTGGGTTACTGTTAATGGACCTCCATGAGCTAGTTGTTTTTTGAATAATGGGACAACAGATCCGTTGCTGCCTAAGACATTACCAAAGCGAACCGCAACAAATTCAGTGTCACTTTCTCTATTTTTGGCTTGAATTATCATTTCACATAATCTTTTAGTAGCTCCCATAATATTTGTCGGGTTTACTGCCTTGTCGGTTGAAATTAATATGAAGCGTTTAACTTTATATTTGTCCGAGCAATTTACAAGATTATAAGTTCCAAATACATTATTTTTAATTGCTTCAGTTGGATTGTTCTCCATTAGAGGGACATGTTTATGTGCCGCTGCATGGAAAACAATTTCAGGCATATATTTATCAAATATTGCATCTAATCTCTTTTGTTCGCGAATGTTTGCAACAACTGCACGTATATCATTATTTGGATGCAATGTTTTTAATTCAAGCTCAATGTCATATAGGCTATTTTCATAATTATCTAATAAAATGAGCTGTTTTGGATTGTAAAGCATTATTTGTCTTGTAAGTTCAGAACCGATAGATCCTCCAGCTCCAGTTACTAAAACAATTTTGTCATTGATCAAATTTTTAATATTGTGATTGTCAAGTTCAATAGGTTCTCTTCCAAGTAAATCTTCAATACTTACATCTCTTAGGCTTTGATATAGGTTTTCTTCAGTGATTAATTCAATTAAACTTGGCAAGACCTTTACTTTAGCATTTGTTTTACTGCATATCTCAAGAATTTCCTTTTTATTTTTATTATCGATGTTTACTATTGAAAAAAAGATTTCATCAACATTTTCAGCTTCACAAATCTTTACAATATCGTTTCTATTTCCAATGATTCTAACTCCTGCAACAGAATAACCTATACGTTTTTTATTGTCATCAACAATACCTATGATATGATATTCTCCTTTAAGGGTCGAATTTAAGGTTTTAATAATGTCATTAGCCGAATATCCTCCTCCAACAATTAGCAGTTTTTTAGGATTTTCAACAGTATAATTAATTCCTTTATTTGCAACATCATAAAGTAGTAAATATCTGATAATCATACGATAAGATAGCATGATAATTCCAATGAGCAATCCAATAATTAAATTCAGTTTTATTGAAGGATTAATCATGTGCAACCCTAATTCTTCAATTAAGGATACTATAATTGATGATACTAATGAAAGTACGATATATAAAATGTAATCTTGATTGTTTTCATAACGGATGATGTTGGTGTATCTTTTTGATAATCTAAATACGACTTGATAAACCATTATGGCTAATACAATACTTATTAATATTTCATTTCTTGTTACTGCACTTGTAGGGTGCATAAGAAATGAATCAGTAATCAGCACTGACATGAAATAATATCCAAAAATAATTGAAATACTATCCATAATAGGCAATAAATAATTTCTATACTTGGCAATAGCATCTACATTCATAAACTTCAAATCCGTTATGTTATTTTTTAAAAAAATTGTTATAAATTCTAACTTATAACTTATTACATTTTTTTGTTTTATGTTAAATATAAAACTTTCTTTCTCTCAACACTTTATAGCTTAAAAGATTTATTTGGGTGTTTTAAATGTTAAAAATTAATATTTTAATTTTAAATTAGTATTAATTAATTTATATAAATTAAATCTTTCTAATAATTACTGCTGGTGTGTGAATAATCGAATCAAGGTCTTCAATAGTTACTGCATTAATTTCAGAACCTAAAACAGATTTAACACTATGTATTGTTTTCATTTCTGTTGAGAGAGATTTCTGGTAATCTTCAGCAATATTTGCGATTTTCAATGCGGTTTCAACATCTATTTTTTCACTGCACCCTAAAGGAGTTGGCCCCATGTTCTTTGATAATTGTCCTTTTACATATCCGAAAAATCCATTATCTGCATCAATGCCATCAATAGCTATTGGAAGGCCTGTGAAATATTTTCCGTTTTTCATATAAGTTGCATCTGTATCGATAATCATCACACAAACCTCTTTATCTATTTCATTTTTGAGTTCTACTGCAACTTTTTCGGGATTTTCAGGTAGTAGTGAAACAAAAGTTCCAGGTGCATTACTTAAATCAATTCCAGCCTCTGAAGCGGGTTTCAGTGCATGTTTAAGACCATATAATTGAAGAACTACTTCTTTGTGAGCTTCAGTTTCTTTTGGAAGTTTTCTTAAGTTTTTTATGGTTCTTTTTTTAATCTTTAAAAGAGGGCCGAAAACATAGCCCCATAAATACCTGCTCCAAACCGTAGCCAAGAATCTTGCAGTAATCGATGGAGTGTATTTTGACTCGTCAACTAAACGATTTTGTGAAACTGAAATAGGAGTTTCAGCAATAACCAAATAATCTCCATCCTGCATTAATTCTTTTGCAGGTTTAATTATACAATCTAATGTATCATTAGGTTTAATATATCCTGTTTCAATAGGTATTAATATATAATCTCCATTAGTCACGCTTTTTACATCTTCAAGTTCTGGAATATTCATAAAAATCTTTATTAAAAATTATTATAATAAATATAAATTAATAGATTATTAAAATTATCTATCGGGATGGTTAGAATATGGAAAGAAAATTTATCACATATTTTGAGAAACAAGGAAATGATTATACAGATGAAGTAATTAATGGGGTTAATGACAAATTAGAATCTTATAATGATATTAAAAGGATTTTAATTGCGTCTGCTAGTGGTAAATCCGCATTAAAATTGCATGAGGCTATTGATAATGATGTCGAAATAATCAATGTTACTCATCATATGGGTTTTAGCGGTGAAAATGAATCAGATATTTCACCGGAGATGATTGGAAAACTTGAAAAGCATGGAATAAAAACTTACTTTGGAATACATGCATTTAGTGGAGCTGCAAGAGGCATAACCAATAAATATGGAGGATATTCTCCATTGGATATTGTGGCGGATACTTTAAGAATGTTTTCACACGGTATTAAAGTAGCCGCTGAAATCTCTTTGATGGCTGCAGATGCTGGATTAATTCCTGTTGGCGAGAAAATTATTGCAATTGGTGGTAGAGGTCACGGCATTGATAGTGCAGTTATATTGACTCCAGTTAATTCAAAAAACTTATTCGATTTAAAATTCCATGAAATAATTACAATGCCAAAAGAATGAATTTTTAGTTGCATTTAAATATTAGTTACAATAGAATATTTAACAATTATTTTAAATAGCAGAGTATGTGGGGTTAATTTGTGAAATTTATAGATGATGCAATTAAAGAATCCGAAGAAAGAATGGAAGAGAAAACACCAGATAAACTCTCTTCAAACATCGATGATGATCTTATAGAGTTAATTAAAGAAGCAAAAACAAATATATTTGTTATCGGTGCTGGTGGAGCTGGAAATAATACTATTTCAAGATTAAACGAGATGGGTATTGAAGGAGCAACAACAATTGCAGTAAATACCGATGCTCAAGACTTATTTTACAGTCAGTCTAGTAAAAAAATTCTTTTAGGTAGGCAAACTTCTAAAGGACTAGGTGCTGGTGGGGAACCGTCAGTTGGTGAAGAATGTGCTGAAGAAAGCGAAGATGAAATTAGAGAAGAATTAGAAGGCGCAGACATGGTATTTGTTACCTGTGGTCTTGGTGGTGGAACAGGCACAGGTTCAGCACCAATCATCTCTAAACTAGCTAAAAAATTAGGAGCATTAACTGTAGCTGTGGCTACTATGCCATTTTCTGCTGAAGGAATCAAAAGAAGAGACAATGCTGAACAAGGTTTGGAAAAACTCCAAGAATCAGCCGATACTGTAATTATTATTCCAAACGATAAATTATTAGAAGTGGCTCCAAACTTGCCATTGAATAAAGCATTCATGGTGTCTGATGAAATATTGGGAAGAGCTGTTAAAGGAATCACTGAATTAATTACTAAAAAAGGTCTTGTAAGTTTAGACTTTGCCGATATTAAAAGTATCATGGGCGGTTCTGGAATGGCAATGATTGGTATGGGCGAATCAGAATCTGGAGACAGAGCTTTAGAATCCGTACATGAAGCATTAAGCAGCCCATTATTAGACATTGATATTTCAAATGCTACCGGTGCTTTAGTTAACATTACTGGTAGTTCTGATTTAACATTACATGAAGCTGAAAAAATCGTTCAAGTTGTTGCTGATAAATTAGATCCTGAAGCAAATATTATTTGGGGTACTCAAATTGATGAAAGCCTCCAAAATGTTGTTAGAACCACAGTGGTTGTTTCAGGCATTAAGTCAAATTATGGAGCTGATGATTCATCCAATTTCAATGATTCTGAAAGTGTTGATGATAGTCAATCTAATGGTGATGAATTAGACGATTTTATTGATGGAATTTTCTAATTCCCTCTATTTTTTTTGACTCTTTCAAAAACTTGTGTGATAACTAATTTTTTCGATTAATCTATTCATTTAAATTTTTCAAAATAACTGATTAATTAGCTTTAAATTATAAAAATAACTCCAAATATTAAGAAAAAGTTTTTAATAAAAAACTTGCAAATATTTAAATCAAACAAGTTTTTGAAAGTGCCTTTTTTGTGACTCTTTCAAAAACTTTGTTGATTTTCAAAATCCTTTTTGCGATTGTCATTCCAAATTAAATCTCTGCGATAGATTCGTTTTAAAACACCTCGTTTGGTCTTGAATGTTCTTTTTCTAGATTTTGGCATTGTTGATTTTGGATGGCATTTTCAATTTTGTTACTTGTTTTTTCAATTCGTTTATCTTTTAAGTGATGAATAAAGTTTTTATATCGAGGAGTGATTGATTTTCTGATTATTTTGTAAATAACTGGATGAAAATCATCTTTGCGATAAATTAAAGATTGTACTTCATTTTTGAATTCATCGTAATCATTTAAATCGAATAAATCTTTGATTATTTTCAGTTGTTTGTGGCATTCTTGATATTCTTCGTCAGAAATGAGATTTTTATCTTTAAAAGTTTTTAATTGTTTATTTAAACTTTTTTTAGTATGGAAAATACATAATTGGTGTTTAAAACCTAGTTTTGGTATAATTGAGGCATATTTTTTATCTAAATCTGTTGTGATTGCAATTTTATTTTTATTTACTGTAGATTCTCTTAAAAACTTCTCAACAGTGTTTTCATCTTCAGTATCGTAAATTGCATCGGCTACGATGCAATTTGAAATTGAATCAAGTAAGGTGTGTCGATATTTCCATTCTCCATTGATTTTTATCCATTCTACATCAAAGACATAATATCCCGAGCAACGACCTAAATCAAATTCTAAAATGTTTTCATCAACAAAAAGCCAATTTTCAATCGTTTGATGTGAAACTGTTATTCCAAAGAATTTTTTAAAAGATTTACAAACATTTTTCAAGCTTCCCAGATAATCTGAAATTAAATGCTCTGATTTACTTTTCAATTCATTCGTAAAATTACTGTTTTTATCAACAAGACTTGTTAAATCAGTTTGAAAGGTTTTACCACAACGTTTACAAATATAACGCTGAACTTTCACCTTAGTTTTGCCTATTTCTTTAAATACTAATGTTCTTTTTGTAAAACCATATTTAACTACATGACGAGTTCCACAATGAGTGCATCGAGCTAAACTCATTTTAAAATACGGAACATCCTTCTTAAAACTCAAATCAAAAGATTTCAGAGCCTTTTGACAGGATTTAAAAATTTTCACAAAACGAGGATCTGAAAGGACAAATCCATCATTAAAATCACAAAATATATATTGTTTAACATCTAAAATACTATTTGGAGTATTTGTTTTTTGATTAGGCATAATAAAAACTTTTACTCCACCTATTTATTAAATTTAACTATTTTTAGACAAAATTAAAAATTCCAAACTAATTTTCATCAAAAAATTTCAAATCAACAAAGTTTTTGAAAGAGCCTTTTTTGTTATCATGCAAACATTTATTAATGTTTAAATTAAAAATTATATTATCACTATATTTTATATAATTTATAAATTTTTTATTTGGGTATTGAAATGTCTATTAAAGAAGATTTTGATAAGTTTATTAAAGATGCAAAAAGAGTATTAAAGGTATCTAGAAAGCCTGATGCAAGCGAATATAAAGATTTAGCTAAAATTTCAGCTATTGGTGTAGTTGTTATTGGAGGTATTGGTTATATCATCGTTTGTTTAGGTTCTTTAATTAATTTATAGAACCGATCTTTTATTTTTTTTCATTGCATTTTTTTATAATAAATATTATTATTTTTTACAAAGTTTTAAATACTATAATTTACCATAATCATTAATATTATAGAAATCTTATTTTTCAGAAATTTTTCATCTGGAAATTAATGGCTTTTATAATATTTTTAACTTAATGTATGATTTTATTAATATAGTAAAAATTTAAAAAATAGGTGAATTTTTCATGGAAGATACTAACAGTTCCATATATGCTCTTAAGACCTCTGCTGGTCAAGAAAGAAATGTTGCAAGACTCCTAGCTCGTAAAGCTAGAACTATTGACGGTATTGGCATTTCATCAATTCTTGTTCCAGAATCTTTAAAAGGATATATTTTAGTTGAATCTTCAACAAAAATCGATCTTAGAAATCCTGATTTAAAAGTGCAACATTTAAGAGGTGTTGTAGAAGGTAGTGTTGACATTACCTTTGATGAGGTGAAAAGATTCTTAAAACCAGAACCTATTATTTCCTCAATTTCAAAAGGAAGTATTGTTGAGCTTATTTCTGGTCCATTTAAAGGTGAAAGGGCAAAGGTGGTTCGTATTGATGAATCACGTGAAGAAGTCGTTCTTGAGTTAATAGAAGCTGCAGTACCAATACCTGTTACTGTTAAAGCTGATCAAATTAGAATAATTCAAAAGGAGGCTGACTGATGGCTAAAGATACAGTCGAAGTTCTTATCGAAGGTGGAACCGCTACTCCAGGACCACCATTAGGGCCTGCTTTAGGACCTCTCGGTATTAACATGATGCAAGTTGTAGAAGAAATCAACAAAAAAAGCGCTGACTTTGCAGGAATGAAAGTGCCTGTGATTATTAGTGTTGATAGAGATACTAAAGAATTTGAAATTGAAATTGGTACTCCTCCAACTACTGCACTTATCATGGAAGAATTAGGCATCGAAAAAGCTTCTCATGAACCAGGTTTAGACATTGTTAATGATGTTCCTATCGAAACCGCTTTAAAAATTGCTAGAATGAAATTTGATTCATTACTTGCTAACGATTACAAAGCTGGTGTTAAAGAAGTTATGGGGACCTGTGTAAGTATGGGATTATCTGTTGATGGTAAAGACCCAAGAGAAGCTCAAAAAGACGTAGATGCTGGAGTATACGATGATATTTTAACTGAATAAATATTGTCTTATTGAAATTTAAAATTAAGTTAATAAATACAGTGTATATGATATTATAATTAATCTTATAATTGATATACTGTTTTTAATTCATGCAATCGTTTAAGAATTTTTTTCTTGTAATCGATACTCATGAAACCAAAAAATCCAATGAACTTATGTTCATGGGGGATAAATATGACACAAGATATAGTTAACGCGGTGAAGGAGGCAAAAGAACAATCAAAGCCGAGAAACTTCACTGAGTCCGTAGATATTATTATTAATATCCGTGACTTGGATGTCAACAAACCAGAAAATAGGTTTAATGAGGAAGTTACTCTTCCTAATGGCCGTGGCAAAGATGTAAACATTGGAGTCATAGCTGATGGGGAACTCATTGTTCAAGCTAAAGATGCTGGTCTTGACGTCGTAATTAACAAAGTAGATTTAGAAGAGTTAGGAAAAGACAGAAAAGAAGCTAAAAAATTAGCAAACTCTGTAGATTTCTTTGTAGCTCAAGCTGATATGATGCCATTGGTTGGTAGATTTTTAGGTCCAGTTCTTGGTCCTCGTGGAAAAATGCCAAAACCAGTGCCTGCAAGTATCAAATTAGATCCTCTTTTAGAAAGATTACGTAGTACAGTCAAAGTTGGTGTAAAACAACAAGCAAGCATCCAAATTCTTGTCGGAAGCCAAGATATGGCTGACGAAGATATAGCTGAAAATGTGGAAACTGTTCTTACAGTCTTAGACCGCAATTTAGAAAAAGGAAGAAGTCAAATTAAGTCCATGTTTATAAAAACAACTATGGGACCAGTAGTGAGGGTGATCTAATGGCTCATGTTGCGGAATGGAAAAAGGAAGAAGTTATTGAGCTAAAAGGCATCATTGACCAATACGATGTAATTGGTATTGTCGATTTAATGAACATTCCTGCAAAACAGCTCCAGGAAATGAGAAAATCTCTCCACGGTAAAGCTGTTATCAGAATGTCTAAGAAAAACCTTATAGATTTAGCTTTTGAAGATTGTAATGCTGATAAAACCAACATTGTAGATTTATCTGAGCATATGGATGGTCAAGTTGCAATTATCGCAACTGAAATGAATCCTTTCAAATTATACAAAATATTAGAAGACAGCAAAACTTCTGCTCCTGCAAAACCAGGTGCCATTGCTGAAAATGATATTATTGTTCCTGAAGGGGACACTGGATTTGAACCAGGTCCATTTTTAGGTGAATTACAACAAGTCGGAATTCCTGCAAAAATTGATAAAGGTAAAATTTGCGTTCAAAAAGAAACTGTTGTTGTAGAAGCTGGTGATGAAGTCTCTAAACAAGTTGCAGCAACTTTATCAAGAATGGATATTAATCCAATGGAAGTAGGAATTGATTTAAAAGCAGTATATGAAGAAGGATCAGTATATACTTCTGATGTACTTGCAATCGATGAAGAACAAACATTAGCTGACGTACAAAATGCATTTAGAAATGCATTTAACTTATCTGTAAACGCAGCAATCCCTACTGATGAAACTATTTCCACTATCATTACTCTTGCATACACTAGAGCAATTAATATCGGTGTAGAAGCAGCTATTATGACTTCTGAAACTTCAGAACCAATTATTGGATTAGCACAGGCTAAAATGTTAGCTTTAGCATCTGAAATCGCTGATGTTCCTGGTGCTATCGATGACAAATTAGTCGAGAAACTTTCCAATGTTGCTGTAGCAGCTGCTCCAGCAGTCGAAGAAATTGTTGAAGAAGAAGAGGAAGAAGAAGAAAGTAGTGAAGAAGAAGTAGCAGCTGGGTTAGGAGCGCTCTTCGGTTAAAATTTAATTTTTATAATTATTATAAAAAACTAACACTTTAAATTAAACTAATGGTGATAACATGGAATATATATATGCGGCAATGATTTTGCACAGTGCAGAAAAAGATATTAACGAAGAAAATGTTAAAAGTATTATTGAAGCAGCAGGAATTGAAGCTGATGATGCTAGAATCAAAGCTTTAATTGCAGCTTTAGAAGATGTCGACATCGACGAAGCTATGGAAACTACTGCAATGGCAGCGGCACCTGCAGCTGCACCTGCAGCAACTGAAGCAGCTGTAGAAGAAGAGGAAGAAGAAGAGGAAGAAGAAGAAGCTTCTGAAGAAGAAGCCGCAGCTGGATTAGGTGCTCTCTTCGGATAGATTTTTCAAATCTATCACTTTCTTTTTTTTATTTTATTTTTTTAAACATCAATTTACACTATTTTTAATTAAACCATTAATTTTTCATTAATTATTTATTAAACAAAAAACATATTTTATCCTAATAAATAATTTAAACTGATTTATATGGTAGAGATTTTTGACAAACTTGGTTATAAAAAACAAACTTGTGAAACTTGTGGTCAGGAGTTTTACTCCCAAGTGGAAAGACACACTTGTGGTGATGCTCCATGTGATGAGTATGAGTTTATTGCAAACCCTGCTACTGATAAAGCATATAACTTATATGAAATCCAACAGGTTTTTAGAGAATTTTTAGAAGGTGAAGGGCACACACATGTCCCTAGATATCCGGTTCTTGCTAAACGATGGAGAGATGATGTATTTTTAGTTGGGGCATCAATCTTTTGTTTCCAACCGTGGGTTACTTCCGGTCTTGTTAAACCTCCTGCTAATCCTATAGAAATGGCTCAGCCTTCAATCAGACTTAACGATGTTGACAATGTTGGAAGAACTGGTAGGCACATGACTTGTTTTACCATGGGAACACATACTGTAATTAACAAAGAAGATGATTTCATTTACTGGGAAGATGAAACCATCAGACTTTCTCATGAATTTTTCAAATCAATTGGAATTAATACTGAAGAGATTACTTTCATCAAATCCTGGTGGAGTGGTGGAGGTAATGAAGGGCCTTGCTATGAAGTATGTTGCAGGGGTGTGGAGCTTGCAACATTGGTTTTCATTCAATATGAAACCTTAGAGGACGGAAGCAAAAAGGAAATCCCAATTAAAGTTGTAGATACTGGTTATGGATTGGAACGTATCGCTTGGATTTCACAAGGCACTCCTACAGCTTATGATGCTTGTTTTGCACCAGTCGTAGATAAATTGAAAGAATTAACTGGTGTTGAAATTAATGAAGATATTCAAGGAAGAAATGCTCAAATTGCTGGAATGATGGATATTGAAGATATTGGAGATTTAAAGGAACTTAGACAACAGGTGGCTGATAGTTTGGATTTATCTCTAGAAGAATATTTAAAAGCAGCTGAGCCAATGGAAGCAATTTACATTATTGCTGATCACACTAGATGTTTGGCATTTATGATATCTGACGGTATCATCCCTTCAAATGTAAAAGAAGGATATTTGGCGCGTTTGGTTTTAAGAAGAACTATACGATTCATGAAGGATTTAAACATGAGTGAATCATTGTCTGATGTAATGGCTATTCAATTAGACTTCTTATCTAAATTTTATCCTGAAATTCGCGAATCTGAAGAACATATTATGAACATTATTTCTTTAGAAGAAGAAAGATATGCTGCTACTGTTAAAAAAGGAAAAAGTATTGTTAAAAGAGCTATTAAAAGGCTTAAAAAAGAGAATAAAAAGGAAATGCCTCTTGAAATGTTAATAGATTTATATGATGCTCATGGAATTCCGCCTGAAACTGTAGTTGAAATGGCTGGAGATGATTTTACTGTAAATGTACCAGATAATTTCTTCACTCAAGTAGCGGGGGCTCATGAAAAAGACACTACTAATAAAAAAGATTCATTTGAAGTGGACTATCCTGAAACTGATTTATTATTCTATAAAAATTTCTACCAAAAAGAATTTGAAGCAGAAGCTTTAGGATTGGTTGAAAAAGATGGTGACAAATGTTTAATCTTTGATAAAACAGTGTTCTATCCTGAAGGAGGAGGCCAACCTTCTGATGTTGGAGAGGTTTCAATTGATGGAAATTCATTTAAAATGATTCATGCTGAAAAAGTTAATAATGTCGTATTGCATCATATAGATGGCGACTTAACAGAGGGCATTGTTGATAAAAAAGTCACAGGCAAACTTGATTGGACAAGAAGAATGACTCTTGCACGTCACCACACTGGAACTCACTTAGTAATTGCGGCGGCTCGTAAAGTCTTAGGTCAACATATCTGGCAAGCTGGATCTCAAAACAATCTTACAAGAGCACGTATTGACTTGTCACATTACAAACGCATCACACAAGACGAACTTAATGAAATTGAAAAATTAGCCAATGAATATGTAATGGAAAACATTGATTTAGACATCAAATTCCATTCAAGAGATGAAGCACAAGAATTATATGGATTCATGCTTTACCAAGGAGGTATAGTTCCAGGTAAAATGATTCGTGTTGTTAAAGTTCCAGGTGTCGATGTTCAAGCTTGTGCAGGTACACATGTACCTAGAACTGGTGTAGTTGGACCAATTAAAATCAACAAAACCGAAAGAGTGCAGGATGGAGTTGAAAGAATTGATTTCTCAGCAGGCCTTGCAGCCATTGACTCAATGCAACATGATGGTGAACTTTTAAGACAAAGTTCAGCAACTTTCAAGGTTGACAATGACCAACTTCCAAAAATTTGTGAAAGATTTTTCAGCGAATGGAAAGCACAGAAAAACGAAATCGACAATTTGAAATCTGAAATTGCGTCACTTAAAATGAATTCCCTTGCTGATGAATATGATGAGATTAAGGGTTTAAAGGTCGTTCATCATTTGATCGACGCTGACTTTAAGGAACTTCAAAAAATGGCCACTGACTTTACGGATAATGATAAGGCAGATGTGGTTATTATGGGAAACAATAACGGTAAAATCGTCGGTGCAGCTTCTCAAAAAGCTATTGATAATGGAATCAAAATCAATGAAATTATTAAAACTGCAGTTGGCATTTTGGGAGGAGGCGGTGGAGGCCGTTTAACTCTTGCACAGGGTGCAGGTAAAAATACAGATAAAATGGATGAGGCTATTCAAACTGCTGTTGATTTAATTTAAGGATAATTATTGTCCTTAAACTTTTTTTATTTACAAATTCAATCGCTAAGTAAAACATAATTTATTGAAAGATTAATTTTATTAATTATTAACTTTAAAAGTTATATTTAAAAATATATTGTATGTATTGCTATTTTTTTCAGAGTGTAGTAAAAAATTGAGAGTTGTTTAGATGAATTATGATGTAATTATTGCTCGATATGGTGAAATAGGGCTTAAAAGTCCCAAAATTAGGGCACATTTTGAAAGAAAGTTAGTTAAAAATATTAAAGCTACTTTTGAATGTGAAGTCGATAGAAACCAAGGAAGAATTTATATTCATCCAAAAGATTTTGATGATGGAATTGAAAAATTAAACAGAGTATTTGGAGTGGTTTCATATTCACCTGCCTGTTCTACACACACTACCTATGAAGAAATCGATGAAACTTTGGAGGATTACGTGGAAGAGTTGATTAAACAAAATTTAATTGATGAGGATACTAAATTCGCCATTAAATGCCGCCGAGTTGGTAAACATGATTTTTCCTCACAGGAAATGGCAGCTCATTGTGGCGGGGTTGTTAGAAATAAAGTTCAGGCGCCTGTTGATTTGACAAACCATGACTTAACTATTTTTGTTGAAATTAGGGAAAATGCTACTTTTATTTATCATGAAAAAATAAAAGGTCCGGGGGGATTGCCTTTAGGAACACAGGGAAAAGTTGTCGTGCTTTTATCAAGCGGTATAGACTCACCTGTTGCAGCATATATGATGATGAAAAGAGGTTGTGAAGTGATTGCATTAAATTGCAATAATGCCCCATTCACTACTCCAAAAGCACTGGAAAACTTTAATTTATTGGTTGATCAACTAAATATCTATGCAAAAGGAGTTCCAATTAAAAAACATGTTGTCGACTATGGCGAATACTTACAAACCGCCAAATATAAAGCTCCTGATAAAATGACTTGTGTTTTATGCAAATCTGGAATGTATCGCATAGCTGAAAAATTAGCCCGTAAATTACATGCAAATGCTATTGTTGATGGAAGCAGCGTAGGCCAAGTTGCTTCACAAACGTTATCAAATATTTTAGCTACTCGTTATGGTGTTGAAATGCCAATATTATCTCCATTAATTGGTTTAGATAAAGAAGAAATTATAGCTATTTCTAAAGAAATTGGAACTTTCAAAATATCTGAAATTGATGATGGTGGATGCAGTGCAGTTCCAAAATATCCTGAAACACATGCCGATTTAGAACGTGTAAAACAAGCTTGTGAGGATATGTGTCAGGATGCTGAAATTGAAAAGGCATTTAAAAATATCAAGAAACTTTAATTAGGAGTTTTCAACTTCTATTGATCTTTTTTTTTAGAAATGTGTTTGCCGAAATTTCATTTTTTAATCATAATAATTAAATAGTATACAACGCAAAAATAATATATGTTTAGTAAATAAGAATTTACTAATTGAGGTATTTAAAATGAAAACTACTGTTAGTGTAATTAAAGCTGATATCGGAAGTGTGTCAGGACATTGTGTTGCACACCCTGAGTTAATGGATATTTGTGATGAAGTTTTAAATGATGCTTTAGAAGCAGGTATCCTAAAAGATTACTATATATCCCGTTGTGGAGATGACATTGACTTAATTATGACCCACGACAAAGGAGAAGAAAACGAAGAAGTACACAAAACCGCATATGATGCATTCATGAAAGCTACTGAAAGAGCACGTGAATTAAAACTATACGGTGCAGGTCAAGACTTATTGTCTGATACATTCTCTGGAAACATCAAAGGTATGGGTCCGGGTGTAGCGGAGTTTGAATTTGAAGAAAGGCCTTCTGACCCTGTTTTGGTATTCTGCTGTGATAAAACAGAACCTGGTGCATTTAACTTACCAGTATTCAGAATGTTTGCAGACCCATTCAACACTGCAGGTCTTGTAATTGACCCATCTTTACATGATGGATTCAAATTCGAAGTATTTGATGTAATTGAACATAGAAAAGTTGTTTTAAACTGTCCTGAAGAAATGTATGACTTGCTTGCATTAATCGGTTCCACTGGAAGGTATGTTATCAAAAGAGTATGGAAGAAAAACGGTGAAATCGCAGCTGCAGTAAGTACTGAAAGATTAAACTTAATGGCTGGGGAATATGTTGGTAAAGACGACCCAGTTTGTATTGTAAGGGCACAGTCTGGTTTTCCAGCTAATGGTGAATGTGTGGATCCATTTGCATTCCCCCACATGGTAAGCGGTTGGATGAGAGGATCTCACAATGGTCCTATGATGCCTGTATCTGAAGCAGAAGCAAATCCTATTAGATTTGACGGACCTCCTAGAGTGGTAGGTTTAGGTTTTCAAGTTTCTAACGGTGAATTAATAGGTCCTGTAGACTTGTTTGATGATCCTGCATTTGATCCTACTCGTGAGCAAGCTGCTAAAATCGCAAATTATATCAGAAGACATGGTCCATTTGAACCTCACAGATTGCCTGCTGAAGAAATGGAATATACTTCTCTTCCTGGTGTAATGGAAAAATTAGAATCCAGATTTGAAGATATGGATTAAATTTAAAGAGATTTTCAATCTCTTATTTTTTTTTATTTTATTTGGATATTTGTCAATTTCTTTTTGTCACGTTTAAGTAAATGTCTGTCCTATGATTGGTTTTTCAAACACTCTAATTTGTTCTTTATATAATATTTTAATTGTTTATCTAATTTTTTTGCAAGGAATTGAAGCTGCGGCAAATAACAAGCTAATTGATGATATCAACGAATATGATTTAGAAATGGTAATGAAGTACAATACTGCAATCAAATTAAATCATCTTTTGAATAAATTGGCATAAATGAGCAATCAATTCTTATGCGCAGTTATTATAGTAAAACTGCTAGAATTAATAGTTATTATGCAATCATCAACTTCAACATAATAGTTTTTACCATTTTTACTAACGATTGCTTCTTCTTTTTTTAATTTAGAAATGCAATAGCCAACACCTTCCTCGCTAATTCCTAGATTTTTTTGTATTCTTCCAGCGCCCATCTCAGTAGTATGGATTTTATCAATATTTTTTATAATTCTTTCTTTGTGCATTTTACTCATTAATTTAGACATTTCAGTTCACGTTGTAATTACTTATTTATATGTTATAATTCTATTTTATTAATATGTCATTTTTAAAGTTTATTTTGAAAAATCCGTTCAGGAGAAAAAACAGTGCAGTTCTAGCTATTGTGGGAATAGCCATTGGTATTGTTGTCATTGTTTCTCTTGGCGGCATTACAGAGGGGTTAGTAAACACTTTTGAAGATACTATCCATGCAGGGGGTGCTGATTTTCAGATTTCAGGTAAAGAAACTGGGGATTCTGCATATGGGACAAATACAATCGATGCATCATGGACAGATAAAATTGCCAATGTAAGTGGTGTTGACAAGGCATATCCGATTTATGTTGTTTTAACTTCGGTTGGCAACGATTATATGAACAGTTTGATTGGTATTGATCCCAATGGAACTGGACTGGCGGATATTTCACTTAAAGAAGGCAGGATTTTTGAAGATGGTGCTAATGAAGTAATATTGGGTGAAATATATGCTGAGGATAATGAGTATGAATTGGGGGACAATATTAAAATCGATGGTAAAGACTTTGAAATCGTTGGAATTTATGAAACTGGGGATTCCAATATGGCTGGAGGGGTTTTTACTTCAATTTCTAAAGTTGGAGAGATTATGGATGATGAAGATTCAATCTCAAACATTTACGTTAAAGTGGCTAAAGGGGTAGACGCTCAGGAAGTGGCCGATAGGATTGATGCGAAATATGGGGATAATATTACAACAATTACCTCAGTCATGGAAATGAAGCAAATGGCTGATATGTTAAACATGCTTCAAGCATCAACATGGGCAATTTCCCTTCTGGCTATTGTGGTTGGAGGATTGGGCATTATTAATACAATGCTGATGTCCGTGTTTGAACGTACCCGAGAGATTGGAGTTCTAAAAGCTGTTGGATGGTCCGATAAAAGAATACTTTTAATGATTGTTGGGGAATCATTGGTAATTACGGTGGTGTCTGCAATAATCGGATCTTTAATAGGATTTTTAGGCTGCACATTATTGGGTCCGCAAATGGGTATTGAACCGTTGTTCACTCCAAAAATATTTGTCCAAGCATTTTCAATAGCTATTGTAGTTGGAATCCTTGGGGGACTGTATCCGGCTATTAAGGCGGTTAAATTACCTCCAACAGAAGCATTGAGGTATGAATGAGGTGTAAAGATGAATGTGGTAGAGATTAAGGATTTATATAAAAGCTATGAAAATGGCAAAATCAAGGCTTTAAACGGTATAAACCTCACAATTGCCGATGAGGAATTCGTATCAATTATAGGACCGTCAGGTTCAGGCAAATCTACATTGCTAAACATGATTGGCGCATTGGATGTTCAAGATTCGGGCAGCATTAATGTGGCAGGTCAGGATTTGGATGATTCTAAAAAATTAAACGAATTCAGAGCTAAAAAAATCGGGTTTATTTTCCAATTGCATAATTTAATACCTAATATTTCTGTTGTGGATAATATTGAAATTCCAATGTATACTCAAGGTTTGTCTTCAAAGGACATGCGACTAAAGGCATTTAAACTTTTAGATGATGTCGGCCTCAAAGACAAAGCTGGAATTTTGCCGAATAAATTGTCTGGTGGGGAACGTCAAAGAGTAGCAATTGCCAGAGCACTTGCAAATGATCCGTCAATAATATTGGCAGATGAGCCGACAGGATCACTAGATTCTAAAACAAGTAGCAAAATACTTCGTCAATTAATTGATTTGCATGAAAATAATAATGCAACATTAATAATTGTAACTCATGATATGGAGGTAGCCAAACTTGCAGACAGGGTCATCGAAGTTTTAGATGGTGAAATAGTTTCGGCAGGTGATGATTCCTTGTTTAATAGTAAAATTAATATTTAATTAATTTTGGCGATTACCTAAATAATGCCATGAAGCATTCTTAAAGCATCAAGTAGACCATGAGAATATTCAATACATCCAAATGCTGTTCTCATGTCTTCTTTTTTAAGGTAATATTTAGAATCGCTCCAATAATCAACAGCTCTATCATACACTTCTTTTTCTTTTCCAACAAAGTCGATATGAGAAACCTGATTTAAATTTCTCTCTAGTTTTGCAATATCCTTAGCTATCTTTTCCGGACTTTCCAAATCACTCATTTAATTGCCTCCAAACATGCACAATCCTTTGCACAACCGTAAAGTAAGATAAGATTACTAAAATGTAAATAACATATGTAAAGTAGATATCTCCTGTGAAATATCCAATCAATGCTCCAATCATTAAAATAATCATGCGAACTGCCCTTTCAGCTATTCCAATATTGCATTCTGCACCCTGTGATTCTGCCCTTGCACGAACATAACTAACTGTTATTGCAGAATGAATTGCTAAAATGCCAACAAACCAATTGCAATATCCTCCAAATATTAATCCAATATAAATTATGGCGTCTGCAAACCTGTCCATAGTGGAATCGAGAAATGCACCAAATTTAGATGACTTATTGTGATATCTTGCAACAGCGCCGTCAACAACATCTAAAAATCCAGATATCAATATTGCAACACATCCTAAAATTAGGTAGTGATTTGCAAAACCATATGCTGCAATAACAGCGACAAATGGTGAGATGACCGTCACTACATTGGGATTTATATTTAAATTTCTAGCAATCGGGTTCAATATTCTTGTTAAAAGGGGTCTTAAATTTTGAAGCATAATTTATATATAAAGATTTCATCTAATATAAAGATGAATGAAGATAATAAAAGCAAATCCTGATAAAATCAATGAGGATATTATTTTTGAAGCAATCAATGTATTGGCAAATGGGGGAATTGTATTATACCCAACAGATACGGTTTACGGTTTAGGGGCTAATATTTTCAATAACAAGGCAGTTAGGAGAGTTTTTGAAATTAAAAAGAGAAGCTTTCTAAAACCTCTCTCAATACTTGTGCGTGATGTTAAAAGTGTTGATGCAGTGGCTAAATTGTCCTCATCTCAAAGGAAATGCATTAATGCCTGCCTGCCTGGAGCTTACACATTTATTTTAAATAAAAGAAAAATAGTTCCAAGATATGTTACAAGCGGTTCAAGCTATGTTGGTGTAAGGGTGCCTGATTGTGAGCTGGCTTGCAGACTTGCCAGTATTTTTCCAATAACAACTACCAGTGCTAATTTATCAGATGATAAAGTGTTGTCCAATCCATGTGAAATTTTAGAGCAATTGGACTGTGAAGTGGATTTGGTTATCGATGTTGGAAATCTAAATTCAAGTAAGGCTTCTTCAATAATTGATTTAACAGGCCTAAAACCAAAAATAATAAGGGATTAAAAGAATTAATATTGTTTCAACATTATTTTTTGATTAAAAATTTTTATATCCTATAAAAATCAATAACATTATCATGAAAGTATTAGCTAATTTTGAAGACAATACTAAACTTCAATCAAATTCCTCCCTTGATGATTTACTTGAAGGAGGTTTTGAAAAAGGTTGTGTAACTCAGATATATGGGTCTCCTAGTTCAGGTAAAAGTAATGTGGCCTTAACATTAGCAGTTAATATTGCTAAAAACAATAGAAAAGTAATTTATATAGATACTGAAGGAGGAATTTCAATTGATAGAATTAAACAAATTTCAGGATCTTATTTTTCAAGTATAGCTAATAACATAATGGTTTTAGAACCTACTGATTTTTTACAACAAACAGAAAACTTAAGATCAATTGACGTCTGGCTTAGAAAACACCATGAAGAAGTAGATTTGATAATACTTGATTCAGCTGTTGCACTTTATCGTGTAGATGATATGAAATCATATAAATTAAGCAAGGAGTTAAGAAAACAAATTCAACTCTTGTCGAATCTTGCACGTAAGTACGGCATTGCAGTAATTGTAACTAATCAAATTTATTCTGCTTTTGATGATGACGGAAATAATGAAATTAGAGCAGTTGGTGGAGATATACTCGAGTACATCAGTAAAGTAATAATTAAGCTGGAACGTGGCACAGAAACCAATCAAAGAATAGCCACATTAAAACGTCATAGGAGCCTTCCTGAGGGAAGACAAGTTATTTTTTCAATAACTTCAAATGGAATTATTTAAGATAATTTTATTAATAATTAAAAATAGATATTTATTTTGGTATTGTTTGAGTGATAATATGAGGGATAAGGATTTCGATATTAAAGAACCAAAATTGAAATTTAAAAAAACGGAGAGAGTTCCTCCAGACGGATATAACTCTTCCAACGAATTTTTTGAAGATATGTACATGGACAAAGACATGATCTGGATGGGTCAAAACACCAACCATTTACATGATGATACAATAGCTAATGCGATGATTGAAGCTATTAAAGAAAATACTTTTTGTAGATATCCTGCCCCTGAAGGTTTCAGCGAACTTAAACAATTAATTTTAGATGATTTGGGATTAAAAGATTTGGAAGTATTGTTAACATCCGGCGCAACAGAATCATTGTATCTCTGTATGCAAGCATTGCTTGAACCTGAAGATAATGTAATCTTGTCAGATCCAGGATACTTCATTATAGGTGATTTTGCAAATCGTTTCGCAGGTGAAGTAAGGTATGTGCCAATTTACTTTGAAGAAAACAATTATAAATTGACTTCTGATCTTTTAAGGGAAAATATGGATGAAAACACTCGTATGGTAATTCTAATCGATCCGTTAAATCCATTAGGTTCATCATACACTGAAGACGAACTTAAAGAATTTGCTGAAATCGCAAAAGAAAACGATTTATACTTATTGCATGATATAACTTATAAAGACTTTGCACGCAACCATTTCCTTGTTGAAAATTACGCTCCAGGTCAAACATTAACAATTTACAGTTTTTCAAAAATATTTGGAATGGCGGGTTTGAGAGTTGGAGGGGTTGTTTCTTCAAAACCTATTATCAAATCAATTAAAAACGCTGTTGTTAATGATTTGGGAGTAAACATCATTTCTCAATATGGAGCTATTGCAGGTCTTAAATCAAAGGATCAATGGTTTGACAAAATGAGAGAAACTTGCTTTGAAAACCAAAGATTAATCAGTAAAATGATTGAACCAATTGAAGGAGTATTCCTTCCGGTTTATCCATCAGATGCAAATATGATGGCAATTGATTTATCCGGTGCCGGAATCGATCCAAAAGACATGTCTAATTATTTAATCGAGAAAAAATTATTCACAAGAGAAGGGGAATATACTTCTGAAGAATTTGGGGACAGATACTTACGTGTAAGTTTTTCAATCCCAACAGAAGAAGTTAAAATCTTTTGTGATGTGTTCCCTAAAGCTGTTGAAGATTTAAGGACAAAATAGGTTGCCTATGAGATTTAAATATCATCAGCCTGTTCCAAATTCATACGGTTGCGAAAACCCTCACCATCCCAGTACCACCATTTCTGATGATTGTTTGGATGAATTTATAAATATTGCATTAGATTCGAATTTTGCCGGTTTGAGCTATTCTAAATTAAGCGACGAGTTTAAAGAAGAATGGGATATTTGCTGGGACAACATTATTATTCTAAAATATTTAATGTCTGGTGAAATTTTAAAAATGGAACCTTCAAAAGAAAAATGTCGCTTAGAAGATAACGAATTCCATGATTTTGCATATAAAACATTTGCACTTGCTGATATTTTAAGAAAAAATGGATTTAAGGCCGACTTATTAAATCCGATTGATGACAGAGTAAGCCTAAGAGCAATTGCAATGCAATCAAATGATGCAATAATAACAAGAAATAATATGTGCATGTTTAAAGAAGGCCTAAATTTAGGACTTTTCATGATTCAAACATCATTGAAAATCTTCCATTTAAAAGTGAAAATGATATGTATGGGTTGAGGATTACTGCTCAACATGTGGCGTTTGCATTGACAGATGTCCGGAAAATGCTTTTGGCAGTGATGGGAAAGTTCTAAGGAAAGTTTGCACTGCACATAAGGAAGGTTGCAGTCAGTGTATATTATTCTGTCCCTTTTATAAACGGGGTTATGAAAAAGTCAAAAAAAGATATTTGAGGATGAAAAGATGAATGATAAAATAGCTTTAGTTTCATGCAGTGGATTAAGCCCTTTAGGTTTAGTTGTAAGGGTAGCTAGTGTGGAATTGGCACTTGAAAATGATAATATTGTGGCAGCATGCATAACAGAGTATTCAGCACAACCTAATAACTGCTCACCAATTTTAGATGATGCAAAAATAGTTACAATAACAGGTTGTGGAGACGATTGTGCATCTGTGATATTAAAAGAAAAGGATGTTGATTCAATTAAAAATATCTCGGCGGATTCTGTTGTCAAAATTTATGATTTAAATCCTTTAGATCCTGTTCGCTTGGATGATGATGGTGAAAAGGCAGTATCAGTATTGAAAAAATATATTTTAAAAGAGCTTGAAAATATTTAAAAGAAAAAAATATTGAAAAAGTATTCTGCCTATTCAATCGGATAAGTAGTAATACTCCCCTTTTTCTTTTTGCTCACGGTCTTTGTAACTGTCAAGTTTGTTAACTCTAGGTCTTTTTGTTTCTTTATCCCTTCTAAATGTAATGTTCAAGTTTCCTAAAAACTCATTCATCGCATTTCTTAAGTCAGTTGGTTTTGAAGCATGACCATTCAAACCGGGTGTTCCGTTAAATACCATTGCCCTATCAGAGATATAATCAATAAATACAATATCGTGGTCAACAATAAGTGAAGCTGCATTTCTACTTTCAACCATTTTGCGTATTACTCTTGCAGCTATTAGTCTTTGTTCAACATCTAAAAATGCTGTCGGTTCGTCGAAAAGATAAATTTCAGCATCTTTGGAAAGTGTTGCAGCTATGGCTAATCTTTGAAGTTCCCCTCCACTCAAGCCTTTAACAGGTTTGTCCAGCATTTCATTTAATGTTAATGGTTTCATGATTTCACTTTCAAAGATATTGCTGCCAAAGCTAGGTGCATTCATGTATAAAAAGTCACTTACGCTTCCTTCAAAGTTAGAAACAATGTATTGGGGCTTGTAAGCTATTGAAACTTCTTCATCAACTTCACCAGAACTCGGATCTTCCACTCCTGCAAGCATTTTGGCAAATGTGGTTTTACCGATACCGTTAGATCCAAATGCGGTTACGATTTCATCATAAAATATTTCTCCTGCATCAGCAGTTAATTCAAATCCATCATAGTCTTTACTTAAGTCGGAATAACTTGCAAGCGGTTCTCCTTCGTCTTCAGGAGTTGGGGGTCTGATTGTAAATTCAATAGGATTCCTTCTAATCCTAACATTTTCTTCTGCTAAAAATCCATTAATATAAGCATTAATTCCTAAACGCACTCCTTTTCTTCCAGACACTACACCATATCCTCCAGGAGAACCGTATAATATGTGAATATTGTCTGAAAGCGCATCTAAAGTAGCAAGATCGTGTTCTATTACGAGAACGCTTTTTCCTTCATCTGCTAGTGAACGAATCACTTTAACTGCATTCAATCTTTGGGAAACATCTAACCATGATGTTGGTTCGTCGAAGTAGTAGAAGTCTCCTTCTCTTAAAACTGTTGCAGCTATTGCAACTCTTTGAAGTTCTCCGCCACTTAGGTTTTCCATTTTTCTATCAAGCACGTTTTCTAATTGCAGTTCTTTTGTAACATAATCTAATTTGTCTCTTTCATTAACATTATCAAGTAAGTCTCTAACTTTACCTTTAACAACTTTTGGAAGTTTATCAACCATTTGAGGTTTTAATATTGTTTTGATACTGCCTTCGGATAAGTCTTTAAAGTATTGTTGCAGGGATGAACCTTTATAATACTCAATTACGTCATCCCAGTTTTCAGGCTTGTTTTCATAGTTTCCGAAGTTTGGAATTAAACTTCCAGATAGGATATTCATGATTGTGGATTTACCAATACCGTTCGGGCCCAGAAGACCTAAAACTGTTCCTTCTTCCAGCTGTGGAAGGCCAAATAATTCAAATTGGTTTTGACCGAATCTATGGATTGGTTCGCCTGCTGCTTCAGGCAAGTTAATAATTGTAATGGCATCAAATGGGCATCGATTAGTACAGATACCGCACCCTTCACATAATTCTTCAGATATCAACGGTTTTTTAGTATCTTCATCAATTACTATGGTGTCTTCTTCCATTCTAACACCTGGGCAGTAATGAATACAAAGATAATCACATTTTTTTGGCTGACACCTATCTTTGTCTAAAATTGAAATACGAGTCATTATAATCTCCTTAAAAATATAATCATCTATAATTTTATTATTTCTATTTAATAAATTATGTCTAATTAAGTCTTAAAAAGCATTAACACCAAATTGATTTAGTAACCTTTTTAAGTATATAAATATAAAATTGTTAATTAGATGTAACTCACTTTTGAATTTAATTTAAATTCGAAATTGATAGGTGGTTTAATGAAAATTAATAAAATTCTATGTTTAATATTGATTTTATTTGTGGTAATTTCTGCTTGCGGAGTCGTCAGTGCAGATAATAGTACGGGTGACGGTTCAGAATCAGGCAGTTCTGAGCCTGAAGATACGGGTAGTTCAGAATCTGGCGAGTCTTCTAATTCCAATCAAGAAGGTTCATCTTCTGAAGGTTCTTCTTCAGGTAGTTCTGGTGCTAATAGTTATAGATATTCAGGCCGTTCTGGAAGTAGTGGTGGCTCTGGATCTAGTTCTTATTCTCAGTCTCAACCAACATACTCTGCTAATTCACCATCAACAGGTACCGCAGATTCAAATAATAATACTGTAAATATAACCAATCAAACAAATAATGTATCGAATAATACTAATAATCTTTCTGGAATCAATGATTTTTCCGCTGATAATTCATTACTAATGATTTTAATTATTGCTGCGGTTATTGTTTTCATAGCAATTATTGTTGTGTACTTTAAATTGGAATAATGCTTTTTAAGGAAGATATCCTTTCCTTATTTTATTAATTTTTATTTTTTTTACTTTTTTTTAATTAAGTGGGAAATCGTGATAATGTGAAACAGGTATTGATCGTGAGAACTGATTTAAAAATGGGTAAAGGGAAAATTGCAGCACAGTGTTGTCATGGAGCTATAGGTGCATATAAGAAATCCTCTAAAGACAAAATTCGAAAATGGGAAAATGATGCTTATGGAAAGGTTGTTTTAAAAGTTAAAACCTTGGATGAATTAACCGAGCTTAAAAAATTAGCTGATAAAAAAGGAATAGCTAATTATTTGGTAGTTGATGCTGGAAGAACTCAAATACCTACCTCAAGTGTCACAGTTTTATCACTTGGTCCAGATGAGGACGAAATTATTGATGAAGTGACTGGGGATTTAAAACTTTTATAACGTTTCTGTCATTTTAATTTATCTTATTTTCAATTAAACAAGGTTGTGATTATTATCATAAAACAGGTAGTCAAAATTGGAGGAAGCTTATTTCCAAATCATGCTATGGAATTGGCAAAACAACTCAGAAACACAAATTCGGTAATTATTTTAGGAGGTGGGGAATTTGCTAATTTAATTAGAGAATATGATGATGAACTTAGCTTTTCCAAGGAAACCGCTCACTGGACAGCTATTGATTGCATGGACATAATAGCCAAACTTGTCAGTGATAAAGTTGAATCTACAAAATTGGCATATTCCATTGAAGAGGTTAATAAAATATCTGATGAAGGTTTTACTCCGATTTTTGCAGTATCTGAATTTTTAAAGAGCGAAGATCCTTTTGATTGTAGTTGGGATGTAACTTCAGATTCAATAGCGGCATATATCTCACACTTGTTAAATGCAAAACTTTTAATAATAACAAATGTAAATGGTATATATACCCAAGAACCTAAAGAGTCAGGTTCAACATTCATAAGTAAAATCGATGCAAAAACCTTACTGAATTTTCAAGAGTCATCGGTTGATGTAATGTTGCCATCTCTTTTATTAAAGTTTGGGACTAATTGTTATGTTGTGAATGGGAAGTACCCAGATAGGGTGTTATCTTTAATAGATGATAGTATAAATGATTATAACTTCGATTACACAGAAATAACAGGTGATTAATATGAAAACAGTAGAATGTATTAGTTGTAAACAAGAAATTCCATTAACTGGCACTTTCGTTGAATTCGAATGCCCAATTTGTGGATCTAAAATTGCAAGATGTGAAAAATGCCGTACTTTTGGCCATGAATACAAATGCGAATGTGGTTTTGAAGGACCATAGGTTTAATGGAGGAATTAGAATGGGTGAAGTATTAACTACTATGAAAATCATGCCGGATAGTCCTGAAGTAGATTTGGAAGCTATCAAATCCACTATTGAAAGTTCAATGCCTGAAGGCGCAAAACTTCATGAAATCGCTGAAGAACCAATTGCTTTTGGTTTGGTTGCTATTATTTTAAATTTCATCACTGAAGATGGTGAAGGCGGATCTGAACCTGTTGAAAAAATGGTTTCAGCTATTGAAGGCGTTGCTAGTATTGAGATTACCGGCGTTGGAAGATTAATGTAGATATTATTACTTTTTATTGCTTAATTTGATTATTTGGAGTTGTTATTTTTAATAACTCCTATTTTATTCTATTTTTTTCACATGTCTCAGTTGAGATGTGATTTGCTGATTTTATTTATTTTATATGTCGCCGATTACAATTTTTTTTGTTTTAAAGGAATATTGGATGTTTTTAATTTTATTTCCGGCTAAAATCAAATGTTGTCTAAATATTATTAATACTATTATAGTAAATTTTATTAATATATATAATAAATATATCAATATTGTTATGATTTATTTTAACCAGGTTATCCGTTTAGAAATAAATTTTTTATAATTGTTTAAGTGATTTTATATGAATAAAAGTAAAATATCCAGTTTAATATTAGTTATTATATTTTTCCTTGTATTGGAACTTAAAATAGGTGAATAAATGCATATTCCAGATGGTTTACTTCCTTTTGAGCAAGGTGTGGTTTATTTAATTATTGGCCTTGTTATTTTGAGCATTTCATTTTATCATGTTTCAAAAAAGACAAATATGGAAAAACGTTTGGTGCTGGCAGGTGTTTTAACCGCCATTGTGGTTGTTGCAACTTCCCTAACAATTCCATCACCAATGGGAATTCCAATGCATTTCTTTATAATTCCATTGGTTGTGTTTATTCTAGGTCCATGCAATACTTCATTAGTTTCTTTTTTAGCACTTTTAGTTCAAGCACTTGTCTTGGGCGAAGGGGGCATCACTACTTTGGGAGCTAATGTTCTAGACATGGGTATTGTTTTAAGTTTTGTTGTGTGGGGAGTTTATAAACTATTTTTTAATATCAATATACGCTTTGCGATTTTTATCTCAACATTAATGGGCATTCTTGCAGCCACTTTTGCTCAAATATTTATTTTAGCTGCTGCTGGAGCATCTAGCTTAAATGTTTTGTTTGCTAGTTTATTGCCTTATTATTTGATGATTGGGGTTATGGAAGGATTAATTACAGTTGTTATTTTAGAATTTATTTCAAAAACTAATAGCGCTATTTTAGAAGTTGAGAAGGTTTAATTATGAAAATGAAAATTTATGGGTTATTAATATTAAGTTTAATATTATTCGTAGGCATTTCTTCAGTTAGTGCCCATGGTGCTGATTTAACTGAAGATACGATGATTATGGCAAATGAAAGCAATGGAATTTTAGCTAAATCAATTGTTGACGATTTGGGTTTGGATAATGTTAAAGTGTATAAATATGTTTCAGAAGGTGATGTTGAACACCAATTAGAACATGCATTATCTAATCCGAATAAAAGAATTTTAGCTATTTCTTATCAGGATACTGTAGAGGATTATTTGAATGATCATCCTGATTTAAAAAACAGGGTTATTGTTAGTGGCGATGATAATAAGTCTATCGAAGATAATGTTCAAAAATTAGTTGCTATTGATGTCAATGAAGATACATCATCCGATTTCACCACTCCATTAATCGTTGGTTTGATTATTGGTTTGTTGGTGGGTTTAATCGGGGCTGTTTTCATAATGAAATGGAAAAGTAACTGAATCTATTATTTTAAAGCTCAAAATGGAAAAAATATATGATCGAGGTTGTGAAATTCAATTGAAAAAATTTAGTCACACCTAAAAAATTCAAAACCTTTATATACTATGACGACCAACTTTTATACAAGTGACATGAATTTAGGTATACCTAAATTTTTCACTTATACAAAACATATTATTAGTCAATAATAATACAATCTCCAAGATATAGATATTTGTATTGAATTAGCTTTCCACAATTTTCTGATTCGGTACATGGAAAATTATTCTGCCAAAATTTTCCAGAAAACTTAATTGGTGTTTAACTCTCCTCAAACACTAAACACCAATTTTTATCTCTTTTTCGAAATTTTTATAATGGACTTCATTAATTTAGGTGTGCCTAAAAAATTAGAAACATTTATATACTCCTTGTGACAACACTATAATTAGTGATAAAAAATTAGGTCTACCTAAAATCTAATTTTTATTGCTGGTGTGGTTTTATATTAAAACCATATTACTACACTCCGATTATTTATTAAATTAGTTTAAGTTTCTTTTTCTAATTTAATAAAGCATATAACTACTCTCACGAAATTAAATATGTTCATCATATTTAATTTCACCTATCATTAAATCTGACTCTTTTTAATTAAACTTGTTACTAAAGTTATTTATAGTGAACTTATAAAAATATTAATATATTTGCAATAAACAACTTAGTAGGTAATAGTATGGATAGGACAAAAAGACTCATCATTACAATATTAATTGTTGTTTTCATTGGATTGGTGGCAATAATTGCTGGTTCGCTATTTATTGGACATGACAATGAGCTTACTCAAGGAAATAAAAATATTTTAGTATGTGCAATTGATGAAGGTGAAGATCGCCCAGGGCTTGGAGCTTGTGACATGGCATTTATTGTTCATTTGGAAAATGGGACACTTAAAAATTACACAGCCATTTATCCGGGAGGCATGACCCACCCTAACGCCAGTGAACCGTTAGAGGCACAAAAACAAGGTGCCGGTTCTGCATTACTGCTTCATGATGCATTTTGGGATGAGGATAATGATGTTGGCATGAATTATGCTAAAGAGATTGTTGAATATCAGACTAATACAACAATAGATTCTGTTGTAGCAATAAACAGTCAAGCATTAGATGCAATACTTTCTGCTGCAGGACCATTGGAGATTAATGGTGAGATAACTAATGCCAGCGGTATCGACATAATTCGTGAAGAAAATTGGGGCAATGGTGTTTCAAGAGCCGATGCTGTAATGGATATTGTAAAAGCGGCAGCCAATGCGGCTTCAAGCAATCCGGATATCAAATCTGCAATGGTAAATGCAGCAATTGATCAATATTCTAAAGGAAATATAGTAATGGATAAAAAAGGTGCATTTGTAGGATTACTTGCATCAAAAGGGTTTGAATCAGTAATTTAAACCCTTATTTTATACTTTAGGCTCTAATTTTTTAATAAATAATCCCATAAACATCACAACTAATGGAAAAAATATTGCATATATCACAAATAATAATTCTGAAGATATAATGTCTCCCATAACTGTTGAACCTGCCATTAACATTATTAAACTTATTACTGGTGCTAAAATAGCTATAAATGTATAAATCAAAATAAATGAATTAAGTTTTTGAGAATATTCCTTTAGTTTAATTTGCATATCAAATGAAATATCGCTTGCAATGATTTCTAAGCTTCTGGCTAAATTGCCTCCAACCCTTAAAGTTCCAACAATCTGATGAATTGCACGGGATAGGCCTTCAGATTTTACTCGATGGCTCATTTCGATTAATGCGTCCTCTGTTGATTTACCAAATTTCACTTCTTCTAGAACTATTGTAAATTCTTTTGAAAGAGATCCATAATTCGCATCCCTAATTTTTATTAATGCATCATGAAGGCCATTTCCGGCTTTTAGTTCTATCCCCATATGTCGTAAAGCATAAGGCATTTCCTGATTCAAATCACTGTATCCTCTCTGCTCTTTCATTTGAGGATAATACAACAAAAATATGTATAAAATTACAATGCTGATTAAATAGATTCCACTTATTTCAGCACTTGTTAAAATGCTGATTAAAATCAGACCGATAAATAAAATGAATAGGGTCTTGTTATTTAACATGTATTTAACTGATTTATCTCTAATTTCATCAAGTTTGCTTTCACTTTTTTTAATGGGCTGTGCTGTTAAGTCGAGCTTTTCAAAGATTGATGAATCGATATCATCTGATTTTAATTTGTCTGTTTTAATATTTTTAAAGGATATGTTCTTAAAAAAATTAACAACAGATAGTACGCTTCCTCCTATCATGATAAAAAAGTTATTAAACATTAAATCACCCGTTCAATATAATTTTATTTAAAACTTTTCGAGGATTCTTATAGTAGAGTTTTATAACATTATTCACTCCACTAACAGAGCGGATATTGTGATTAAGCATATGCTTTAAAACAATTTTCCGATTTTCAATTTCATTATGCATGTCGGTAATGGATCTGCCACTTAACTTTGCTATTTGAACCAATGCATTGCTGGTTATGCCTACATTATCAATTGTATCTCTTTCAGGATTCCATTGGAATATTTTATTTAGTTGTATGGTGTTCTCTTCAATTCCAACGACTTCGGCAACTTCATTAATTCTTCTAAAAGAAACTCCGGATGGTGTGTAAATCCTATTTTGCATTATAATAAAATCAATTGCTTGAATCATTATCTTTGGAACAGACATTGGAGGATTAGTTAACCGAGTTATGGTTTCTCTTGCATCATTTGAATGCAATGTCCCAAAACCGGAATGTCCAGTATTTAGAGCAGTAAAAAGAGTTATTGCTTCTTGAGCTCTTACTTCTCCAACAATTATTTTATCTGGGCGTTGTCTTAGGGAATTTTTAACTAAGTCATTCATAGTTAATTCACCTTTACCCTCAACATTGGCAGGGCGAGTTTCCATACGAATGACATGTTCATGGGGAATTTGCAATTCTAATGTGTCTTCAATGGTGATTATTCTCTCGTTAGGGTTAATAAAGGCTGAAAGAGCGTTTAATGTTGTTGTTTTACCTGAACTGGTTCCACCAGATATGATTGCATTTGCGGATTTAACTCCAAGGCCATCAATGCATAACCATAAAAATCCTGCAAGATCTAGTGAAATTGTTTTTGCATTAATTAAATCGATTATGGTTAATGGATCTTTTCTAAATTTACGTATTGTTAAAGACGGGCCATCTGGTGAAACTGGGGGGATTGTGGCGTTTATTCTGGAGCCATCTATTAATCTTCCATCAAGAATTGGGGATTCCTGATCTATTCTGCGGTTAATTTGCCTTGCTATCGAATCAATTAAATCTCTGATTTCTTGTTTGTTTTTAAATTTGAGATTTGTTTTCATCATTCCATATTCTCTATGATATACGAAAAGTGGCTTGCCAGTTCCAATTATCATGATTTCTTCAAGTTCATCATCTTGGATTAATGGATCAATTTCTCCGTATCCAATGATGTCCCTGAGGAACTTTTGAGATAAACTATCTAAATATTCATTCGAGATGTGATTATTTTGATTGTTTGCATCCAACCTTCTGAATAAAAAATTCTTAATGTCATTTAATAACTTCTCTTCACTTACCTGATAATTGTTGCCTGAAGATATAGCTAAATCAACCAAATTTTCACGAATTTCTCCTAAAAGAACTTTTTCATCGGAAGAATAATCTTGCCTCACTACTTCATATTGCGGTATTGTATCTTCATTCATAATTTCACCAATGGCGATTTTTAGGTATAATTACTAATTAGTAATACTAATTAATATAGTTTTTATTACTGCTCAAAGCATTATTATACTTCCAAAACAATAGTAATACAGGAGGTGGTTTTTATCCTGAACATTGATGATAAAATTAAATCACTGGCGGAATGTGAAAAATGCAGTGATATTCAAATTAAAAAGTTCTCGCCATTAAAAGATTTGATAGATTTTGAAATTCTCAACGGAGAATATATGAAATGCGATTGTGGAAAAAGGCCATTGGACATAGTCATGAGCCATATTTTAAAAATCATGATTGAAGAGGAAACAGTTTCCCAGAAAGCTACTTTAAGACGTAATTCTCCAGTTCCTTTATCTAATTTTTATTATAGCAGTTTAAATCCACAATTCATTGGTGAGGATACATTGATATTGCTTCATCCAGATTTCAACTCCAAAATTGCATCAAGACTGATTAATGAAGTTCCAGAAGTCACATGCGTTTTAAGGGGAAGTGCCCGAAATACAGTAGGGCAATTAGATAAAAACTCACAAATTAATCACTTTGAAATTCTTGAAGGTGATGATACTCAGGTAAATGTAATGAGGACATTGATTGGAGATAAGATAGTCATTGTCAAAAATCAATCAAAGCATCATATAGAAGTGGCCGTTACTACCGAACAAAAATTAGTATCTCTTCACAATTACTTGGAAAATAATAAAGTCAAAAAGGGAGTGGCTATTGATGGAATGTGCGGGCTTGGAGCATTAGGAATTTATTTACTGAAATACGGCTTTGAAAAAGTAATATTCAATGATATAAATCCTGAAATGATTGAAGCACTTAAAAGTAATCTTGAATACAATGGAATTCGTGAGGGCTATGAAATATTAAATGGTGCATTTGAAGATTTAGATTTTAATCATGTTGATTTATGTCTAATAGATGCATTTCCCGGAATAGATACTGAAGGATTTGTTAAAAAGGCTGAAAAAATAGCAGATAATGTATTTAAGGTCTAGCTAGTTCTTATTATTTATTTTTAAAATCATTTCAAACATTTTTCAATATCTTTCGGGATATTTGAAGGATTTTTCTATTTTATTTCCCGGCCTAATTAATTGCTTATTGTTTCTTTGAGGTTAATTTCAATTTCACCAATTATCATTCATATTTTGCCTGCATTTGAGGAAGTTCCTTTCATGAAATATTTTTTTAGGAAGGTATAATGAACCGCACTGAAACAATCAGGACAGAACCATTTGCACCATTAATGGCAATATTCAACACATTATTTAAACCAGTTCCTCTTTTAACATATTCAAATTCATTTAATAAGTCGTCTTCAATTTCATCACCCAATAAACATTTGCATATAAATCACAATCGCTGGAATAATCAAAACTCCCATTAAATGAGATTTGCCAACTCCAATATAGTGCGGAAGCATTCCCATTGCAGTTGAAGTAATCAAAGCTAATGTCATATAAATTACAGGGGCCTTGTAATAGAAAATAAACAAATAAAGTATTGCAATTTGAAGCACAATCACACTAATTGAGAGTTTTTTATAATCAACACCACTCATTAATCTTGAAAATGAATCTCCTAATTTCAATGACAATACAAGAGAAACAGAAACAGCTATCAGTGATGCAAATATAAAAATTGCCAAGTGATTCAAACCCATTTCAAATATTAAATAAGACATGTAAACGGCTATTCCGCTTCGGGGATTTCCAATAATGTATATTGCAATTAATGAAAAAAGACAATCTGAAACATTCAGTCCGGAAGTTGCTAGAAGAAAATTTGCTGTATCATCATCCTTATTATCGTTTGTTCCACTCACTGCTTGAGCGATCACTGTTCCTTGGGCAGGTCCAAAACCTGGTAAAAAACCAAGTATCGCACCGGTCATTCCTCCTGCAAAAATACTTTTAAATTTATCATAATCAATATTGAGCTCGTAAAATGGATTCTGATGAGGTATTGTCGATGAATCATTTAAACTGAATATTATGGTACTTATTCCAAATAATCCTGAAAATACACACATTAATGTAATTCCAGATGAAATAGGTGTTTGAAAAATGATCCAACCTAAAATTCCAGATAACGCAAACAGTAATAAAGACCATAAGAAATCTCTAAAATTTCCAGTTAAACTATGGGTTAGATAAATTGATGCAACTAAAAGAATAATCCATGTAAATGGTTTTGTTACATCATGCAATGTTGGCAGCACTATTGCAAAAAGTGGAAGCATTGAAATAGTCACTAAAATAGCTCCAAATCCTCCAACGGATACAATTCTAATAACCTCTTTTGATCTGCCTTGAAGTACCATTCTATGTCCTGGAAGTATTGATGTTGCTGTGCCTTCCTGTGGAACTCCTAAAAGCATTGAAGGGATAAATTCAATCAGTGCATGAGCTATTGACATTGAAACCATAAGTACGCATAGAAATTCGGGAGATACTATTGTTAATAAGAATGTCGAGGAAGCAAATATTATTGCTCCGGCTGTGTTAACATGTATTCCAGGTATCATCCCAGTTGTTGCTCCAATGGCTATTCCTATAAAACATGCTATAACTAATTCTATCATAGCTATTAATTGAATGTATTTTAATTTAAACTTTGTTGAAGCAATTAACTGTTATTGTTTTTATTTAATAAAATTTAAGTCTTTTAATATAATTGTCATACTCCAATAATTATAAATGTTATTAAATCGTTAATATATTATTATGACAAGGGCAAAGTTTTTAGCGCTGCTTATCCTGATGGGCATTGTAATGATTGTATTTGCATATTTCTTTTTAATGCCTTCTCATGCTGATTATGATGATCATATTGCTGAGGATATAGGTGGAGATAACTTTTTAGTCGTCAATTTAAATCAATCTTTAAAAATTAAAGAAGAAAACTTTCCTGAGGGTGTTTTTGATGCTTCTAAGGGTTCATATAATTATTATGATGCAAAAAATATATTTTTCATTGATTATATCACACAGTAGTGCCTGATAGGCATTCGTTATCTAGAAGTGATCCTGGTTCTTATTATGATCATTATGAATATGGGGACAATTATGAGATTGACGATTATTTAGAATCTCAAGGTTATGATTAAAATTTTTCACGATTAAACTCTAAAGATTTCATTGAAATTTTGGATAATGATTTAAGTGTTTCCTCACGGGTGATATTTAATTCTTCACAAATCATATCGTCCCATTCCTTTTCCTTTTCAATTAGAAATTCAGCTGTTTTAATTCCTTTTTTAGTTAAAGTGATTTTATATGCTCTTTTGTTTTTTTCATCAATTTCTCTTATGATTAATCCTTTGTCTTCAAAGTCTTTAAAAGCTCTTGAAACTCCACTTCTATCCATAAGGCATGCCTTAGCAATATCTGATTGGGTTGAGCCCATTTCATAATATAAAAATAGTAGCATGTAATATTGGCTGGGCAATATGTCTGTATTGGCTTTTATGTGTTTGGTGATGTAGAAATCATGGGTTTTACTTAATGTAATCAAATGATTTACAAGAAATGGGGAGTCTTTAATTATATCATCATATTCAATCATAAAAAAATCACTTGATTATTATATTGATATATTAATATTTAAATATTATTTGTAACAAGTCTATAATATGAATAAAAAAATCATCATCATTTTAGCAATCTTGTCTGTTTGTATTTTAGTTGCAAGTCCTGTTTTTGCAAAAGAGAAAGTTAAAGTTAAAATCACAACGGACGATTGTTTTATTGATAATACTGGATATATTGTAATTAAATTAGTTAATAAAGATGGACGTGAAATCAAATCCAATGGCATGGTTAATTATACTATCACTGATAAAGATGGTAATTATAAGTGGGTTTATAAATCCTATAATAAAGGAATCCTGGTAAAGTGTAATGAGGGGGAATACAAAGTTAAAGTGAAATTCTTCGGAGATTCCCATTATAAAAAAGCTAAGAAAACTAAAAATATTGATGTGAAAAGTAATTTCAATGCATATACTTATTATGATAATCATAATTGGGGTTTAAACCAAGAAATAGATGATTATATCGAGTATAACTATTGGGACGAAGAAATTTACGATGATCCTTATACTTATGATGGGGAAGGATATTAAAAAGAGATAATAATTGGTGTTTAATTGTTGGAGGAGAGTTAAACACCAATAATGTGTTTTTTGGAAAATTTAGGCAGTTAATTTTCCAAGCATTAAATTAGAAAATTGTGGAAACTAATTTAACACGATATTTATATTTGGAGATTGTATTATTATTGACTAATAATATGTTTGTTAAAGTGAAAAATTTAGGTTTACCTAAATTTAAGTCACTTGTATAAGAATTGGTTGTCATAGTATATAAAGGTTTCCAATTTTTTTAGGCATGATTAAATTTAATGGTATCCATGTAATCTTAAAATTACATATAATATTAATATGACGATTAATGCATAAATTGCAAATTTTGATGAGACGAAGTGTGTTTTCTTGAATTCCTTATCTTCAACTTTCCCTTCTTTCATAATTCTTTCTTTTTCAAAAGAACATTTTTGATAAATTTCTTCTAAATCTTTAGGAAGTCTTCCGTGTTCATTAAGCATGTTGATAGTTTTATTTAAGTGTTTCACTGCTTCCTGATCATCTCCTAACTTAACACAGCAAAATGCAGCTTTATAATTGAAGTTTGTGAGCAATTCTAAATCGACTTCAGCTCTTTTTTCATATTGGATACATTGATTATAGCAGTGAAGCGCTTCTTTGTATTCTTTAAGTTCATATAATGCATCAGCTTTTGCATTAAATCCAACTAATGTGTCTTCAGTTTCTAAAGATTTATTTAAATAGTCAAGAGCCTCTCTATTTTTCCCGGCCTTTTGAAGCATTTGACCTTTATATAATTGTAGTTTTTCATCAAGCCCATATAGAGATTCATAGTTATTTAAATTATCTAAAGCGCCTCCATATTCTTTTGCTTGAATTTGAAGCTCAATTTTGCCCATTAAAACCTCTTTTTTCTTGATCCTTGGTTTTTCAATTTGTGAATATGATTTATATTTGTCATAAGCCTTGTCCATAAGTTCTAAAGCTTCTTCAATTCTACCTTTATTAAATCTGGATAATGCTTTATCACAGATTACATTAACAGAGCGTGGTTGTTTTTCTAGATATTGATCAAAGTATTTTTCACCGTAATCTCCGCCATCATGGTTTTCATCATAATATTGGTAATATAATCCTTTCTCTTCAAGTGCAAGGAGGTAATTTTCATTAATTAATAAGTCTAAAATGCCGATATAACTTTCAATATCATCTTTTCCATGTCGTTTTCTAGCTAATTTCAGTGCCTCTTTACAATTTTTACTAGCTATATATTGTTTTGCTTGTTCAATGGACTCACTCATTATATCAACCTTTTGATAAAACTGAATTATTTTCTCTGTAATAATATTATTCTTTTAATATAAGTAATTATAGTATGCCTAAATTTTGGCACTTTCAAAAACTTGTTTGATTTAAATATTTGCAAGTTTTTTATTAAAAACTTTTTCTTAATATTTGGAGTTATTTTTATAATTTAAAGCTAATTAATCAGTTATTTTGAAAAATTTAAATGAATAGATTAATCGAAAAAATTAGTTATCACACAAGTTTTTGAAAGAGTCTAAATTTTATGAAACTTTTAAGCTTAAGTGATAAATTATTTTTTTGGTTTATTTATCAACTTAACTTATTCAACGATATACAATTTATTGGAATTTAAATTACAAAAATAAATTTTAATATCAGAAAAAAGTTTTTAACTAAAGTTTTGTTTAGCATGTAATATTCTAAATTTTTTAATGTGCCTAAATATTTATATAATATAAAAACCAAAACATAATATGTTTAGGTTAACCTAATTTTTGTTAGTTAGTGACTTAAACTAAAAAATTTTTTTAGTAATGATTAATATTTAAGAGAATATTATTCATAAAAAGTTAAAAAATACGGGAGAATGGTTAATGACAGAATTAATTGTAGGATTAGCAGGAAACCCAAACGTGGGTAAAACTACTGTATTCAATCGATTAACTGGTATGCGCCAACATGTAGGTAACTGGCCGGGTAAGACAGTTGAAAGAGCAGAAGGTCGCTTTTCCCATGGAAGTTACAACTATGAGGTTATAGATTTACCAGGTAACTATGCGTTAAGTGCTCATTCTATGGAAGAAATCGTATCTAGAGATTTCATTGTAGATGATGACTCTGATGTTATTGTTAATTTAGTTGATGCTGCTAATTTAGAACGTAATTTATATTTAACAGTTCAAATGATGGAACTTGGTGCTAATTTAGTAATGGCACTTAATATGAACGATTTTGCATTGAAAAAAGATCATGTAATTGATATTAACTTAATGAGTGAGCTTTTAGGATTCCCAGTTGTTGAAATCAATGCTAAAACTGGTGAAGGATTTGAAGATTTATTAAACACTGTTGAAAAACAAGCTGCAAATCCAATTGATTCCAGTGCCAAATTATCCTATGGTGACGAACTAAAAGAACACTTAGGGAATTTACAAGTTTTAATTGAAAAAGATAATAATTTATTAGATGTTCCTTCAGCATGGACTGCAATCAAATTGTTAGAAAGAGATTCAATTGTTATTGAAAAGGTTCAAGGATCTTCTCAAAGTTCAGCTATTATGTCTGAAACAGACAAAGTAGCAGGGCACCTTCAAAATATTTACAAGGAAGGTGCAGAAGAAGTTGTTGCAAATGCAAGATATGCATTTATTGGTGGATTAATGGCTGAAGCTGTAAAAAGACCAGCTATTGAAAAAGAATCCACTACAGATAAAATAGATAAAATTGTAACCAATAGGATTTTAGCTCCTATCATATTTATTGTTATAATGTACTTATTATTCCAGTTAACATTTACCATTGCAGCGCCGTTTTGTGATGCTATCGACGGATGGTTTGCATGGTTAGGAGAATACTTGGGAGGTATGGTAGGTAATGAAATGGCTACTTCATTTATCCAAAACGGACTTATTGGTGGTGTAGGTGGAGTACTTGTGTTCTTACCGCAAATTATTTTCATGTTCTTATTCTTAAGTATATTGGAAGACAGTGGTTATTTGGCAAGAGCTGCATTTACCTTGGATAAAGTTATGCACACCCTTGTAGGTCTTCACGGAAAAGCTTTCATCCCAATGATTTTAGGATTTGGTTGTGGAGTGCCTGCAGTCATGGCAACCAGAACCATGGAAAACGAATCTGATCGTTTACTTTCCATGATGCTTATTCCATTCATGTCTTGTACTGCAAGATTACCAATTTATTCTCTTTTTGTTGCAGCATTCTTTACTGCAAACGAAGGTATGATTTTATTATCCATCTACTTGTTGGGTATTGTTGTGGCGCTTATTGTTGCAGCCATCCTCAAAAGAACCATGTTCAAAGGAATGTCTGCTCCATTTGTAATGGAACTTCCAACTTATAAAGTGCCTTCTGTAAAAGGTGTATTATTACACACTTGGGAGAAAACTAAAGGATTCCTTAGAAAAGCAGGTACTATTATTCTTGGTGCAACCATCATTGTATGGATTTTAAGTTACTTGCCGTTCGGTGTAGAATACGGATCACAACAAAGTGTTCTAGGTATTATTGGTAGTGCAATTGCACCTATATTTGCCCCTCTTGGTTTCGGAACCTGGCAAGCAGGTATTGCTGTTATCACTGGTTTAGTTGCTAAAGAGATTGTAGTAGCTACATTAGGTACATTGGCTGGACTTGAAGAAGATGATGAGGATGGAATCGCTTCAATGATTCACGATACATTTAATCCATTGTCTGCATATTCTTTCATGGCTTTCTGTTTATTATATGTTCCTTGTTTTGCAGCTATCGGTGCAATCAAAGAAGAAACCAACAGTTGGAAATGGCCTTTAACTATGTCCGCCATTACTTTAGTAACTGCATATATTGTATCATTAATAATTTACAATGTCGGTTTATTGGCAGGATTTTAATTGTGTTCTATGAATAGTAGAAGTCGAATTAAAGGTGTAAAAATTCCAAAAGATGATGATTAGATTATTCTAATTGTCATTTTAAATTTTTAGTTTGTACTAAATATTTATATATTTGCATATACAAAATTTAGTATGCCTAAAATTTATTTTAATTATTTAGTTGGTGATAAAATGAAAACCTTAAAAGATGTAACTCCTGGTGAAACAGTAACACTGGTAAAATACCATGATACTGGTGATGTGGGGTTAAGAAGACACTTATTAGGTATGGGATTCGTTAAAGGAGCAGAAATTAAAATTAAAAAAGTAGCTACTTTAGGTGATCCTATCGAAATGAGTATTAAAGGATATGACATTTGTCTTCGTAAAGAAGAAGCTAAAAATATTGAAGTGAAATAACTTCAATTTTTTTATTTTTTATTTTTTTTTTTTTTAAATTAATTTTATTGGAGGGTTATTATGAAATGTAGAATGTGCGGTTTTGAATTCGATGAAAATGAAGTAGCGAATAGGGGATGTTCAAGCTGTGGAAAACATGATAACTGTAATCAAATCCATTGTCCCAATTGTGGATTTGGAAACCATCCAGAACTTGACGAGGAATTTGAATTTATAAAAAAAATTAAAGAAAGATTTAAAAATAGAAAGAAATCTTCTAGCTAATCTTTTTTTACTTTTAATATTTCTTCAACTGTCTCATTTATTCCACTTTTTTCAGTATCCACATTCAAGCCATTTTCTTTTAATTTGTATAATATTTCAGTAGTTATTGGTGATTTTAAATGGGCTTTTTTTAATAATTTTTTATCTGAAAATATTTGATGTTTATCGCCTGATGCTATTATTTCGCCATCATATAAAACATAAATTTTATTAGCAAATTGATTAACCATTTCTATATCATGTGATGAGATAACAATACTTATTCCTTTGCTGTTAAGTTTATTTAGGATATTTAATACTTTATCAACACCTTCAGGGTCAAGACCTGCAGTTGGTTCATCAAGAATCATTATTTCAGGTTTCATTGCAATGATGCCTGCAATAGCAACTCTTTTCTGCTGGCCTCCACTTAAATGATGAGGAGTTTTATCTTCAAATCCGCTCATGCCTACCATTTCTAGGGATTCGCTTATTCTTCGTTTAACTTCATCATAATCAAGGCCTAAATTCATCGGTCCGAATGCAACATCTTCCCTAACTGTTGGTGCAAATAATTGGTCATTTGGGTCTTGGAATACAATTCCTACTTTTTGCCTAACTTTAAGTAGCTCTTCACGTTTAAAAACAATTTTTTCTCCATCAATTTCAACATGTCCGGAGGTAGGCTCAGATAAACCATTAAAATGAGAAAATAATGTTGATTTGCCGGCGCCGTTTGGTCCCATAATAGCTATTTTTTCTCCTTTGTTGATTTGAATATTTATATTTTTTAAAGCTTCAGTTCCATCGGGATATGTGAAAGATAAATTCCTTGTCTTTAAATGTATATGTTCCATTTTGCCACCTAATTAATTGCTAAATTCATGCCTAAGTAACCTAATTGTCCGGAATAATTTAATATAATGTATTCTAAGATTATTGCAATAATGAATATTGAAATTAAGTATAAATAATCACTTTTTTCAGGAGATTTCTTTTCATCGAACATTTCAGAAGCATCTGAAAATCCACGGCTTATCATACTTTTGTGCACTCGTTCTCCTTGCTCATATGATTTTAAAAACATCATTCCAATTGTGTATCCGACCTGTTTTACTCTCCATTTATAGGAAGTATTTTCACTGTGAATGCTAAAATTTCTTGATTTTTGACTTTTCCTAATAGATGCGAGTTCATCAACAAATAAAAATAAAAATCTAACCATGATTGACAGTATCATAGCTAAATCTCTTGGCATTTTCAATTTTCTAAAAGAGCTTGCCATTTCTTGCAATGGTGTTGTTGAGGAATAAATTATGATTGCTGTTAGACATACAACCATACGTACTAAAAGCAATATTGCCCAATTAAGACCAACATCACTGACCGTTAACCATGAATATGTCCAAATTATATTTCCTGGCTGTATAAAAGGTTGAAATATTATGATTGCTCCGCCAAATGGAAGTAACATTAATAATCTTTTTGCCGAATCCCAATATGACAGATCTGCTATTTTAAGTATTATCAATAAAATTATTTCCAATATTATTGGTATAAAAAGCTCTTTGGATATAACACATACTAAAATAATAAAAATAGTTGATATTAATTTTATTCGCCCTTCTAAATTATGAACATGACTATTTTTTGATGCTAAATCATCAAATCTCATTATTTGTGTTATATCAACCATATTTATTCACTAGTATAATATTAAAATTAGTCGTATATTATTATTTGCTTATATCATATTTAGTATTTTTCAAATACTCTTTAAAAAAAAGAAAAGATAGAAATTAATATTTAATTTCTACTTTTAACAACGTATGCAACTCCGTATCCTATAACTAAGGTTACAATTGCACCTATTACCAGAGCAACGATTTGCAGTACTTGGTTGTCCGGATCATTTGCAAATGCATAATCTGGGAAGATTGCACCGGGGATTCCATTAATCTCTTCTACTGAATAATCTTCAGCAAGTCCTGAATCTTCTGCTGATTTTTCTAATCCATCTGGGTCACCAGATGCAATATATGGTGAGAGAACGCAGATTATAACACAGATTAGTAATGCTACTCCAATTAAAGTCATGTCTTTTTTATCCATATTATGCATCTCCTTTATTCCATGTGAGTAAATCTGGTCTGAATTTGTCTAATGCTACAAGAACGATTACAGTTAATACTGCTTCGATTATTCCAATAAAGAAGTGGTATAGTACCATAGATGGGATACCAACGTTCATTGGGAATGTTCCTGCAATGCCCATTTCAATAGCACATGCTAATGCTGCAATAACGGTTGCAAGCCATGCTGCAACTCCTGCTGCAGGGTATTTTCCAATTGTCCCGTTTAATCCTTTGAAGGTGTATAATCCTACTGCTCCTCCAATGATTGCCATATTTAATACATTTGCTCCTAAAGCGGTAATTCCTCCATCTCCAAATATCAATGCTTGAATAAGGAGCACAACAGTAAATACCAGTACTGCTGCTTCTGGAGCTAAAAATACAATAGCTACAAGAGCTCCTCCAACCATATGTCCACTGGTACCAAATGGAATTGGCATGTTCATGGACATGATTGCAAATATTCCTGCTGCAAGAACTGCAAGAAGCGGAATGCGTTTTTCGTCTAAATTTGATTTAGCCCATTTCACGGAGAAGTATAAAGCAACTATTAATATTACATAATATACTAAACATTGTGCAACAGGTATAAATCCGTCAGGGATATGCAATTTTTTTCCTCCATTTTTTTAAGTAATACTTTTTCGTGTTTCTGTTTACATTGGATGTATTACCTAAAAGTATTATTTTTGTTAATTTACATAATATCAAATTTTTCGGGAGTTCTGTTTAATATAATGGTTAATAAAACAGATATTCTTCAATTTGACATTATAATGTTATTCATATTTCATTATATAAATGTTATTAAAATAATACTTTTTAGTATTATTTCAAATTGTTAGTAATACTGAAATGTCAAAAATGAGCTTAATTTCTTGCAATTTTGATGTTTATTAAATAAATAAAAATAGCTATTATGAAATATAACAGAACTTGAATGTCTAAAATTCCGGTTTCAATGCCTAAAATGGAGTATGTTAAAATCAATGAGTAAATTCCAATATAAAAGTAATTTTTGGTAATCTGTATGATTTTAAATCCTATGCCTAACGTAAAACCTAAAAGTAACATTTCAGCAAAGACACCTAATTTGCCGAAATCAACTACCATTTGTCCAATCAATGTTGGGGTCACGGTTACTTCAGTTCTCCATGCAATAAGTTTTCCAACCATCATCCTTGGTCCTAAATCACTTCCTGGAATGGAACTTGTAAGCATATGTCCATGGGTAAGGCCAAAGTTACCACCAAGAAAATCAAGTAGGTTTAAAACATGTAGTGTAAAGTCAGCTCTTGACTGTAAAGTATAGAGCGGACTAGTTGATGAGGTTATTGTCATCTCACCTAATGAACGAAAATATCCAATTCCAATTATTGCACCTATTCCAATCATTGCACCAATTACAACTTCCCAAAGAGAAACAATATTTCCGTAGAAACCTATGATAATTATGATAAGAAATGTTGCAAGTAGTGGAGTTCTATATCCTAAAAGCAATAAAAATGCACAGTCAATAAATAATAAAATTAGGAATCTGAATCTTGCTTGTGGTCGGGTAATTTTTCCATCTTGAAAATCGTTCAAATATGCACTGGCTATTAAACATGTTGCCGGAATAATTAAAAATGCCGGCATGGTAAATGCGGGCTTCAATAAATATCTAATCGATGGTTTTAAAAGTGGAATTCCTCCAACTGAGGCAATGCAGATAAAGAAGAATGCTATACTAATTAACATTAAGCAAAAACCAATAGAATAAATATCTTTTCGCTTAAATTTAAGAATATTTTTTACATTACTGTTTATAAAATACCTTGGAAGAATGCAGGATCCAATAAAAAATCCAATAAAAGCAATGATTAATGTGATGACCAAACTATTTGATGGGGGGTTCATAGATAATAATAAAAACAATCCAAATAAGAAAAGCACAATCAATGGATTGAAAATATGATTTTTCAATATGGCATTTTTATTTAAAAAGCTTAAAAAATTTTCACTGGGATAAAATCTTTTAAAATAGCTGTTAACCCAATGTTTTTCAAGAAATCCTAAAATGGCAAAAATGAATGTAAATAAGAAAGATTCATGAAATTTATCACAAATCTTATTTATTTTTGAAGTTAAAGTTGAATAAATCATACTCATAGTCTACACAACTTAAAATTTCCGTATATTGACAACATCAAAGTTTTCACTAATCTCTTTTATTTGACTGTCGGTCGAATCATAAATTCTAATGGTAATGTAATCAGTTAATGCATCGACATTTCCTAAAATGGAATCCGCATCATTTAGGTTGTCTTTCGTTGCTTGTTTAATTACTAATTGATTATCATTGTCACTGGGTGCTGTTTTAATGGACACTTGCTTATCTGCTGAGAGTTTATTTGCAATTTCCTGTGTATCTTTTGTGTTAAGTGAATCGAGGGTTACAGTTGCAGTAAGCTCATAATTGGCGTCATTTGAAATTTTGCCTGTTAAATCTTTAAGAGAGGTAATTTCTTCAGGTTTAACTTTAATTTCGCATAAGTTTTTATATTTGTCACCATTGCTTTCTAAACTAATATGGTCTATGTAAACATCAGCATTAGGAACGTTTTTATACAATCCCACTAAATAAGTGTGGTTATTTGATCTGACGAGTAATTTGACCTCATTTCCATTATTGTCATCTTCCCAAATAACAGTGCCCTTTAAGGTTGTCGGATTGCCGTTGGTGGAATTGAAACCTTTAACAGTAGCGTTTACGATAAATCCATCTTTATAGTATTTAAGGTAAGTGTCTGGTATTTTGTTAATTGTTGATTCATCAAAAGCGGTTTTCTGTAAGCTGGATGAATCGTCTGTTGTAATGTGGATAAATGCAAATGCAATGCCACATATCACTAAAATTATAATTATATAGTCAATTATTGTAAATTTCATTTTCATAATTAATCCTAATCTTCGTATAATGCTCCAACAGGGCAAACATCAACGCATTCACCACAATTAGTGCATTTATCATCATCAATAATGATTTTATATGCTCGTCTACTTATAGCCTCTTCCACACACACATCAATACAGTCTTCACAAACTCCGCATTCTTCCATATCCACTTTCAATTAGTACACCATCTGAATTTTTAAAAAAATACATTTTAATTTAACTACCTTAATATTTATATATTTTATTAATACTTAATTTATTAGGTTTTCCTAAAGTTTTAATATAATAAATTCCATATTTAATTAATAGGTGTAATATAATGATTTTTAACAAGGGCATTTCAATAGTGTTATCCGGTGTGTTTTTATTGTTTTTAGCATTATTATTTTCGACAATATCTGTAATGTTTTTAAATGGAGGATTACTTCCTGTTATCGGTATTGTAATGTTTGTAATTTTTTATTTTATTACAAGGACGTTCTATAACTATTTAAGAAATGATGACCAATATAAAAATAACCGTAGGGTATCTTCAGATATGCCCGGTGAAAAATACATTACTAAAGGGGAATCCGATATTAAAAAAGTATTCATTGTTGCTTGGTTGATTGTGATTACAATATTGGTTTCAGTTGCATTATGGTTGTATTCATTTAATAATGGTTTGGTATAATTTTTTTACATTTTAAAAATATAACCATAAAGTTTATATACTGCCTCTATACATAATAATTACTATATGCATGGGTGCCCGAGCGGCCAAAGGGGAAGGACTTAAGATCCTTTGGCATAGGCCTTCGAGGGTTCAAATCCCTTCCCATGCACTACTATATTTTTTTTCTGATTTGCCTTAGTGGCTCAGCCGGTAGAGCGCCACCTTGGTAAGGTGGAAGTCGGGGGTTCGAATCCCCCCTAAGGCTTTCAGTAACTATTTTTTAATAATTTCAACATTTTTCAGATTGTTTATTTTGTCAAAATTATTATTTAAAAGAAGTAATAATATATTTAATGTTTTCTTAATTCCGGATTCAGACCTTTGAGATAACTCTTCGCTATTTAATTTGCTTAAATCAGCATAAACATCGCTTGTTGTTGTGATTTCATAGTTATTTGTTAAAATAGTAATTCCACCATGGCCAACTCCTGCAGTGGTTCCAATAGCAATATCACAATCACTCATTTTTTTAATAGCTCTTGCCATAATTTTAGAAACATTTTTATCTCCCTCTTCATCATAAACCTTAATTCCTTTAATTAAATTATTAGGCTTGGGGGGATTTGAAATGCTTAATATTTTTTCAACGGCTTCAAGAGTGGGGATAAATAAACTGCATGTAACACTCAGTTCGTTATAATCAAAATTGCCATGTTCTTTTGGATTTTTAATATAATCAAGACCAAAATTACCTTTGTAATCTTGTGCTAGGGCATGTATTTCTCTTCCAATTTTTCCCTGAGTAAAACATTCTGCAGTAGCTATTTTAATCATTTTTATCTCTTAATTCTTTTAATGCAGTCATTGTAATCATTTTTGCAACTTCATCTAATGTGTATGGAGTTACAGGTTCATTGTCTCTGATTAATTTATTTGTTGTTAAAACCAGATGATTTTCAGTAATTCCTTGAGCTCTCAGCTCTTCAACAGCAGGATTTGAATCATCATATTCGGAAATATCTTTTATATCAATTGTTTCATTACCAAAACCAAATATTCCTGCAGTTCCAATTGTTATTGCTCCTCTTTCATGGGCATGTTTTATTATTTTAGCTGCTGTAGGTATTGTATTTCCACCGGCAATAACAATAATTACAACATCTCCTTTAAGCAAATCTAAATTATCATCATCAATGTATTCGCAGTAACTTTCAACCTTCCTGTAATTTTCATCATGTGTGCATAATTGTTTTAAAAAATCAGGTTTCTGCTGTCCGTTTTCACCACCCAGCATTGCGAAAATTACATCTCCGCCATCAATTTCCTGACCATCAAAAGCACCAATAACTTTTGGCCCTCCTCTGTGAACCTGAATTAAGTTTATTCCAATTCTTAAACCTAATCTTCCACATCCAACAAGATCGATTCTTCCTACAGGGACCTGTTTATCTTCCATTTTTTGGATTTCATCTGCCATTTTTTCACTTTAATTTCTCAATTGGGTTTTTGTCAATTACTTCTATGTTAATGTTTAATTCAGTTAATAATTTGGCTAATTTATATAATCCTGGGACTTCACTTTCATGATGGCCGACATTTATTAAGGTAATTCCTAATTCTTTTGCGATAATTGCCGTTTCTTGAGTAATGTCTCCTGAAATCAGCATGTCTAATTTTTCATCCTTGGCTAATTTAATGTAATCCGGATTGTTAAGACCAAAACCTGAGATTATTCCGATTTTACTTAAACATTTTTCATCATCTAAGTTATTTACAATTCCGGCATATTTAAAATTATCTAAAATAACTTCTTTTAATTGCTTAAAGTTATAATCAGTTTTGCAAACACGTCCGATATGTGTTTTTTTATCAAAATAATCAACAACTTCTAAATTAAGACATTCAGCTAGTGCTTCATTAGAACCGCCATCAATTATGTCCCAATTTGAATGGATAGTGTAAGTTGGCGTTTTTGGTTTAAATAATGTCGGATGATGTGTGATGATTAATGTGGAGGTATTGAAATTATCATCTGCTCTCCACAAATCCATTAAAATCTTAATTGAATCAATATCAGAATTCAAATCATATTCTCCCATAAATCCAATATTATCGAAATCCAGAGCCAAATCTTCAGGTATTTTTTCATCTAAAAAATCAATAATTTCTTTAAGCTTCATTTAAATCAGAATTAATTTTATTAATCTCTTCACATATAAACTTATCACAACTAAATAAATCAATTGTAGATACTTTTAAAGCAGGTTTATCCACTAATTGGATAAATTTTTCAATATCATGTTCTTTAAAGATTACTTCTTCAAAAAAACCCATTTCACATGCACTATAAAGCACCCCATCTCTTTTAAGACAACTATTCAGTGCATTTATCAAAATGCCGATTGTTAGTGTCATTGTTCCGGAGGTTTTACTATTTATTCCTTTTGTTTTTAGAATCCTTTTATTTTTAGCATGCACTGCTTCTAGTCTTTCATGAATATTATTTTTATTTTTCAATAGCTTGTCGTTGTTTTCTGCAGTGGGATCTTCTATTATAAAGGTGTCAACATCAATTTTGGATGACCTCTCAACATTGATTCCGCCAAAACCGGTAGTATCGATTACAACATCTCCGGCATATATTAAATCCAAATCAGATGAAAAATCAACACTATTTTTAACATCCCCTCCAATTGCAGTATCCAATAATTCTTTTAAATGGGGATAGATGTCAATTAGCAATATATTTGTGTATTTTTCACTTAATTTCTTGACAATACCTACGCCGGTAAAATAAGTTCCAATAACAATTATTTTGGCATTGCTTTCAATCATTAAACTTTCAACGTAATTAAAAACAGCCTGGGATTTTTTATCAATAATCTCATTAAAAATATCGATTAATCTGGTTTCAGATTTAATTGTAAATATTTCAGAAGTTATTCCGGTATCAACATTCATAGTTTAGCCTTTCTTTTCAAATCCGATTTTTTCAAGTGCTTCACATGCCTCACTATAAACTGCCTCTTCAAGAGTTTTGCCATGAATTAAATGTGAAGGAGAAGTTGCACAAGTAAGTATCCTTCCTTTATTGTCAATAAAAATTAAAAGTGAACCGGATCCTGGAATCCCGAGTCTTCCTCTTGAAATAATTAAATCAGCATCACTTTGATCTAGTGCCATGTAAGCTTTTGCAAGAGCAGGTATTCTACTAGTGTCTGCAGTATTGGTATTAATATGGAGAATTTGAGCATTTTGCAATCCATATTCATTTAAGACTTGGTTTAAAACTTCTACTTTAATACCATTTTTATTGGGAATATAAATTTTTTCAGCATTTTTGATATAATCCTGAATTTCACCTATTTCTTCAAGAGTGTCTCCAAATCTGCAATTATTTCTTGATTCTTCAAACGCTTTTTTAATCATTTTTTCAAATGCCATACTATCATATCTTAAAAACAGTAATTAAATAGTTTGAGGTATTAATCCTAAGTTTTCAATAACTGTCACTACTTCAGAATAATTGCCATATTCCGGAGCACCTACACCTTTGACCTCATGAGGATAATTGTCTGCAATAACTGTAGCTAAATTGTTAGCTCCTGCTTTAAGTGAGAATTCTACGTTTTCAGGTCCAACAGTTGGAGTTGGCATGGTAATTCTAATTTCAGGATACATTATACGTATAATAGCTACCATTTTTAATTGTTCTTTTAATGGGAATGGAGGGTATTCAGACATTGGTGTGTCTTCGTATGGATTAAAACCCATTATTGGAATTTCTTCTAAAGTCTTAAAGTTAGATAGGTAGCGTAAATGTTTTATTCTATCTTCTTTACTTTCACCAAGTCCTAAAAGCAGTCCTGAAGACAGACCAATTCCCGCATCACTCACTCTTTGACAAGTTAAAATTCTCTGATCTAGTGAATCTCCAGGTTTTCTTTGATAAAAAATATCTTCATTTATGGTTTCTAGATTGCAGCAAACTGTATCTGCACCTAACTTCGCCAAATCATTTATGGATTTTTCAGTTAAATCCCCGCCCACGTTTACAAGGATTTCCAAATCACTATTTTCTTTTATAATTTTACAAGCATTCACTGCTTGTTTCCCGTTATAACCATATCCTCCAGAACAACTTACGCGAGGAATATGGGCTTCTTGGATTGATTTAACTGCAACTAGAATTTCCTCATTTGTTTTATAAAAAGCATTATAGTAACCTTTTGATGATGTTTCTTCTGCAAATCCGCAATATGTGCATCTTGGCTGAATTTGACATTTGTTAGTTATGTGTACTGTGGAAGTTAGTTTTATTACTTTTGATTGTTTATCCCGTATTTCACAGGCAACTTTAAATAATTTTTCTAAATCTTCATCATTATCTATATCCAATAATTCTAAAAATTCTTCATTACTTAATTTTTTCCCTTGTTTTGCTTTATTTAAAATTTTTTCAATCATATAACATCTAACTCTCACATTAATTGTCAAAAAAATAGATAACTCATTTTTTAATAGCTAATTGTCTCAACGATTAAAAAATAAGTTAAATAAATTGTTGATAAAAATCAACAATTTAACTTATTGTGTTTATTCTTCTTTACCTAAGTAATCGAGTACGGTAGGTACGATTTCTGCTAATGATCCGAAGTTCATTGAGTCAGCAGTTCCTAACATAGCTTTAGGATCTAATGCAGCATCCATTTTGTCGATGCCTTCTTCTTGCATTAATGCAGTTACTTGGGTTAAAGCTTCATTTGCCATCATCTGTGCGAATCCGGCAGGTGCACCTAAGATTTGGGTAACAGTATCTCTGTAAGCTAAAATACCTGCGTAGGTAATAGCAGTTACTGCGGAACACATGTCACATACAGGACCAATCATGTTTGCAGGTAAGGTAAATGCAGATCCTCTTGCTTTTTGACCTAAGTCTAATAAAGTGTCAATGGAAGCTTGGTCAGCATATCCTTCAGCAATGTAAACTTGTCCTTTCATTTCAGGTACTGCGCCTGGGTGGTAGGAAGCTACGTTTACATTTGTTCCTAAATCTTCGAAGATTTTGTTTAATCCTGTAGTTGGGATAGTACATGCGTGAGTTACGATTGCGCCTTCTTTAATGTTGTCAGCGAATTTTTCAATAATTGCAGGTTGCATTCCACCTTCAGGCAACCAAGTCATTACCCAGTCAGCGTCAGCTACTGCTTCACAATCATCTGTTGTCACTTTCATTCCTAAATCTTCAGGGTGGGTAAAGTGAATAGCTCCTTTTGATGGTTTAGGGACAGTTTCAGCTAATTCAGCTACTCTTGCTCTTATCGCTGGCATTATATCTTCAGGGGTTCCTGCTTTGTGAGCTGCCATTACTTCTGCATAGTCAAAATCATCACAGATAGTAAATTCGCCATCAAAAGTTGGATCAGAAACAACTACTTCATCCACTCCAGCTAATTCCAATAATTCAGCACCCATTTCAATAGTGGAGTGGGTCATTGATATTTTTTCGTTCCCTGTTGCTTCTGCAACTTCACAAGCTCTTGCAAAGTTGGTAATGCCTGCGGCAGCATGTGTTCTGTAACATCCTGCACCTAAAATTGCTACTTTCATTTTTTTTTCTCCTTAAAACATATATATTTAAATACTTTCCACAAATTTTATAGAATTTATAAAAAGTTTTTACTACACACCGATTATTTAAAATGTGTCATAATTTTAAAATTAATGGAGTAATAAGAACAATTCTTACCGTTTTTTAAATAATGTATATGCTAATTATAATAGCATGTAGTAATGATAGTATTTTATATTCTTACAATATATAAATTTTTACATATCATTTTTTACCGCTATTATTCGTATTAAAAATTTATATTTTTAACCAATATTCGTAATACTATGTAATACTATTTATATTGATTGAATAATATAGTAATAATTTTTATTTGCTTTATATTTTATTTACAAATCCATTTTAGTCATGCCTAAAAACGAAAATTATTTATTTAAGATTATACGAACTATTTATATTGATTATATTAATTGAGGTAGTTTTTCATGCATGATTTAATAAAAAAAGCGGTTCATGATGATGAGGCAGCAATTGCCATATCAAAAATGGATAAAGATGTAGGGTCTGTTGTAGATGCTATTTCAGAATTGTCCTTAGAAGAAACAATGAAATTGGGAATGCAATTTAAAAGATTTCCGTTAGGATGTGACTTAACTGAAGTGGTAGCTGGGACATGTGCATCTGATTTAGAATTAATGGATTTACTTGGAAATTGTAGGTTATCTGATTTCATTGGAGCACCGATTCACATTTGTGCATATGCATTTGCAGATATTGGTGAAAAATTTGGAATGACTGGTCTTGAAGTAATGGAAAAGGTTCATGAAATAGTGGATGTACCTTTAGACCTTGATCATTTTGGTGAAAATGGTGCAATGAGACTTCCAAGAAATATCTCAGGATGTGGTGGTGAATGTTACAATGAGGGACCTGCATTCACTGAATGTCCTCGCGAAAGAATCCATGAACGTTTAATTGACAAGGAGTTAGAGCAAAAAGATGATAAGGAAGGTTGGATTAAATTAGCATCATCTGTTGCGGTTAATGTAACCTCTGAACAAAGTGGAAGCGGTCATGCTGCACCTTTAAGGGAAGCAGAAGATATAGCAAAGCTAGGTAAAAAATATGGTAAAGGTGTAGAGTCTATCATGTTCGTTGGTGATGGATATGATGAAGTAATTATTGGTTTTGAAAAATCAATTGAAATCGGTGCGGACGTTGTTGTAGTGGAGGGCGGACCATTTAACAGATGTGAAAATGCAACTGAAGGATTTGCAAAAACTATTGCAGCTGCAAGAATATTGGCTCCGGGAAAAGTTGTAGCTACTAATGGGGCATATGAACATGAAGTAAGAGCAGGACTTAGATCTGGATTGAACATGGTAATTACCGGTTTTCCTAAAAACCACCATGGATATATGTGTGGATATGAACCTGGAACCGCAAGAAGAGGCAAGTTCGGTCTTCCAAGAATAATTCAAATTATTAATGAGGAATTTCCGAATAGAGGATTGCCTGCTCAAAAACACGATTTGCTTGCAATCGCCACTGCAGTGAAACTTGCCGGACCTGAAAACATTTATCCCCACAAAATCGGAGATTATGCAATTGGGGATGCTCACTGGGCAACACTTGTAAACTCAAGAATGTATGAAAATATTAATCTAAAACACTCTTTAGATGATTTGGTAAAACTTGCTGATGGTAAAACCATTGCTTTGCATGGCGGAAGATTCATCTCTTGGGTTATTGCAGAAAAAATTGATAAACAAGTTGATGAAATCATTATTTCAGATGTTGATAAATGGGTATTGGACAATACTGTAGCAAACTTGCAAGATTGTTTGGATGCAACCATCATTGGTGAAATGGATGATAAAACTGCTGCAGGCAAAGCCGATATTTCCATCGCCTCATCAACAATGATTCCTGTTAAAGAAAATGTTTTGAGAAAAGTACCAAATGCCATAACTTTGGTATGATTCCATTAATTTTCTTTAATGGATTCTCTTATATTTTTCCTTATTTTTTTTATATTGTCATTTATTTTAACAAATTTAAGAATAATCCAAGCTTATTTATAGGTATTTCAATTCTAAGAATTAATGAATAACATATTTTATAAAATTACCTTAAAGTTTAATTACTTAAAAATAATAAATATTCATGTTATTAATTTTAATTTTTCAAATAAATTTTAAAGGTGAAAATTTATGAATTATAAAAAGATTATGCTTGTAGGCTTTATTTCCCTATTTGTTGCTATTTTAACTTCTGTTATGGGAGTTGCAGGTACTGTTATCGGGTCTGTTATTTCATCAGTACTTTATAACATGTTTGTAGAAGCTTTTGAGGATCCTGTTTCATCTGCTTCATTCAGCACTAATTTCGAATGGGAAATTGCATATGTATTTCCTCTTGTGGTTATTGGATTAATTCAATTACTATTAATTTTCGCCATGTTATCTGAATGGGGAATTTTACCTTATACATTCCTTAAAGCATTTTTAGCACTTCAAAATTTTGCAGATAATAATTTATATAGGATTTTAGGTATTGCAATGTTAGTTATAAGTGTATATCCATTAATATTAAAACCAGATATTATTAAAAAATCTCATGGAGCCATTATAGCATTTGTTGGTTTAATATTTTTAGCTAGAGGTTTTGCAGACTTAGGCACTTCATTTACAAATCTTTACGATATTGTATTTCTCTACTTTGATTTCCCAATTGCTGTTATTGCATTAATATTGATTTTATTTGTGATATATAATATACTGTTGTCTGCTAGGGAATCTGAAAAAGAGTTTAAAGTATTTAGGCATAAAACAAATGAAGAAAAATTCTCACAAGATTATATTAAAAATGTTCACCACTCCAATAAACATGTTGATTTTGATTATGCCAAATCAAGAAGATCTATTCATGTAAATAATGAAGAGAGTAATTCAAGAAATAATGTTCGCACAAGAGTTAAAAAACCTGTTAATAAACCAAGACATGAAAGTTCTGTTAAATTTAAAGAACATACTGATGGCGAAAAATATCCTAGAGGAATAAACAAATCCTCTGAGAAAATCCATTTCGAATCTAATGATTTATTAGACGATTATAAGAAATAGCTGGTACAATGACTAAACGAAATAAAACATTAAAGAGAATTCTAGATGTCATATTATATGAAAATCCCTCAACACAAGATGAAATCGCTGAAAAATTAGGAATATCACGTAGATATGTTACTCAGTTATTACAACCATTAGTTAAAGACGGTACTGTCAAAAGAGCATATATGATTGATTTAAAAAGTTATGAACATCTCGCTGAATCTATCAGTAGATATTCCTATAGAACTAGCAATGGGAATGTTTTAATAAATGATATGTTAGCCAATATGACTCATCATGTTCACTCACAATTGGAAATGTCCTTTGATGCAGTTTTAGAATATGATGAGGACAAAGCCAATAAAGCTTTAGAAATGGATTTTGCTACAAACAATATGGTTGAAAAGGTCAGAACTTCAGTTGAGACTGTTGTCAGTATTAACCAACATTCTGAAATTTCAAAATCCATGCTTTACAATGAGATAGCTTATGATTTAGAGCGTATTGGGGATTATTGTGGCCATATTGCAAAATTTGTTATTAATGATATTTATGAAGTGGAGGAAAATGTTTTAAAGAAATTGAAAAAAATGTATAAAACAGCCCAATCAATGATCCGTTTAGCAATGACTAGTTTTATTGAAGGAAATACTGAACTTAAGGATGAAATAATGGAATTGGAAGAAACTATTCAAATTATTCAATCTAAAGCTATTAATTTAATTGCTACTCAAATGGCTGAAAGTTCATTTGATGAAAAAGAGCGTTCAAATTATTTCATTTATTTATTTAGGCTCATTAAAGCATTTAAAAGAATTGGGGATATTTCTGTTGAAATGATGGATGTTGCAGTTGAATTCCATGACAATATCCCAAGACCAACTACTCCGAGACCTTTTAGATGAGTTCTCAAAATTTATTTTTTTTTAAAGTGTTGTGAGGACTATTAAATTGAATAGTCCTTATTTATTTATCATAAAGTCTGGTTGTTGCATGCCTATCTGCCCAACATTGGATACAAACGCCAACAGGAAGACCTGCAGTATGAGTATGTGCTTTTAAGATTTTTACATCTAACGTGGTGGTTTTACCGCCTAATCCCATTGGGCCAATTCCTGATGCATTAATCTCTTCTAATATTTCTTTTTCTAATTGGGCAAGTTGTGGATCTGGGTTTCTTTCACCAATTTTTCCAAGCAATGCTTTTTTACCAAGTTTTAAACATAAATCAGATGTTCCTCCAATTCCAACACCGATAACAGTTGGAGGGCATGGTTTTCCTTTTGCTTTAAGGACTGATTCAACAACAAATTCTTTCACCCCTTCAATTCCTTCAGCAGGCAATGCCATTTTTAAAGCATTATTGTTTTCTGAACCAAATCCTTTTGGCAATATGGTTATTTCTAGGTAATCTTCATCAATTAATTCAATATCGATTGGAGGAATGCAATCTCCAACATTAACATTAGTATTTTCACGTGTAATTGGATCCACTATGTTTGGTCTGATTGGTATGTCTGTAGTTGCCTTTTTAATTCCTTCTTCAATTCCTTCACGTAAATTCTCAACTTCAACATTACCTAATTTAACGAAAACTACAGGCAAACCTGTGTCCTGACACATGGGAATGCCTTTCTCTTCTGCAAGTTCAATATTTTTTAAAATAGCTTCAATATTTAACCTTGCAAGATCATGTTCTTCTATTTTCAGTGCATCTTCAAGTGATTTTTTCACATCATCACCAAGAACAATCACAGCTTGTTTGTAAAGTTCATAAACCGTATCTTTAATAACATCTTTTGTAATCAAAATTAAAACCTTTATAAAATTAATTAATGTTATCTTTGATTTTTGAAATATTTAAATTTTAATTACATTAATGGGGCATACTTCAACACAATCTCTGCAGAGATTACATTTTTCACCATTAATTGTAATAGCTCCACCCAGTACTTCAATAGCATTTTGCTTGCAAGCTTTAAGGCATGGTGCTTCTGATGGTGGGCAATGCATACAAAATAAGGTTGGAGTGTCAACATGGGGTGCTTGTTGACAACTCCCGCAGGTTGTACAGTCTGTACAATGTCCTGAATTAAACATAATTTTCTATTCTTCTAAAACAAGCCTTGCCCTTGCTTGACTTGTAATTACATTGACAAAGCTGCTTTTCTTAGAGTCAGGTTCATATAATCCCGCCATTTTAGCCAAGAATTTTTCCTGATTTTTAGATTTGACTTTAGCAGGATCAACAACACTAATAGCTCTTTTAGTACAAGCTCTGATACATGCAGGTCCTTCTTCTCTCTCAGCACAGAGGTCACATTTCTCAGCAATATTTGCTTCAAATGTCATTGCACCAAATGGACAGGCCATTACACATAATCCGCAGCCAATACATTTTTCACTATCTACTCCTTCATCGGTAACTGCTTCTGTTGGGCAGATTTTGATACATGGTGCATTTTCGCAGTGTTGACATACAATGGAGTAAAATGAAGAATGATATTCTACAATATTTATTCTACTAACTCTGTGAACAGATGCGCACATGTTTACACAGTTCATACATCCATCACATAGATTAGTATTTACAGAAATTTTTTCCATCGTATCACCTTATAGTCCTAATTCTTCACACTCTGCATCAACATATTTCTGGACTTTTTCGATAAGTTCGTCATCTAAGTGTCTGAATCTTTTTTGCGGTCCTAAGTATTCTTTTACAGCTTTTCTCTCTTCAGGCCTGTAAGTAATATTGAATTCACCATTTTTGATTTCATATAAAATCCAAGATCCAGTTTCTACAGCTAATCTTCCCATTTCAATTGTTTTTTCAGGAGGATATCCCCAACCAGTAGTACATGGTTGTTGTAAGTGAATGTATGCTGGTCCTTTTATCTCAGCAGCTTTTTTAACCTTTTTAACATAATCTTCAGGATATGCGATTGATGCGGTAGCAACATAAGGTATTCCATGTGCCGCCATAATCATTGGCATGTTTTTCTTAGGTTTGTCTTCTCCAAAACTGGCACTTCCTCTTGGTGAAGTAGTTGTGGTTGCACCAAATGGGGTTGCTCCACTTCTTTGAATACCTGTGTTCATGTATGCTTCGTTATCATAACAAATGTAGGTCATGTTATGACCTCTTTCCATAGCTCCAGATAATGATTGTAAACCAATATCTACAGTTCCTCCGTCACCACCAAAAGCGATTACATTAACATCTTCTTTTCCCTGAATTCTAAGTGCACTTTCTACACCGGATGCAACTGCACCTGAGTTTTCAAACGCCACATGAATGAATGGAACTTCCCATGCGGTTTCAGGGTATGGTGTAGTCATTACTTCAAGACAACCAGTAGCGGAAATAGCTACAGTATTTTCACCTAGTGCATTTAAAGCTAATTTAACTGCTATAGATGCTCCACAACCAGCACAACCTCTGTGTCCGGATGCTAATAAATTTTTATCAGGAATGTCTACCATTTTTATTCCTCCTTAAGTCCAATCCATGTAACTTCTTTTTCAGGTACATTTTTAGTTTCTTCATAAATTTCCAAAATTGATTCAGGGGTAATGTCCCTTCCACCTAAGCCGGCGATAAATCCATAGGTATCTTTTTTGATTTTTGATTTAATATCAGTATATAATGCCCCACCGATTCCGAATGTGAAATTTTTATCGATAACCGCTAATTTGTCACAATTTTTAACAGCTTCTTCAATAGCTTCAAATGGGAAAGGTCTGTAAGCTCTGACTTTAAGCAAACCTACTTTTTCGCCTTTTTCTCTTAATTGATTAATAATAACTCTAAGGGTACTACAAAGTGATCCCATAGCAACAAATATGATTTCAGCATCTTCAGTTTTATATGTTTCAATAAGGCCATATTTTCTTCCGAAGATTTCAGCAAATTCATCACAGGTTTGTTGGATTACCTCAAGGGAATTTTCCATAGCTACTTGCATATCATGTCTTGCTTCAAGATAATAGTTGGGATCAGCTAAGTTACCAATAGACATTGGGGTTTTAGGATCGAGGAAAGCATGTTTAGGTTCATATGGAGGTAAAAATTCATCGACAGGTTCTTGATCTGGAATGTCTACTGGTTCAACAGTGTGAGTTAAAATGAAACCATCTAAACATACCATTGAAGGTAATAATACTTTAGGGTTTTCTGAAACTTTATATGCCATTAAAGTAGTGTCCAATGCTTCTTGTGCATTTTCAACATAAATTTGCAACCATCCTGAATCTCTTTGTGCAATTGAATCTTGTTGGTCATTCCAAATGTTTAATGGTGCAGAAATTGCTCTGTTTGCATCAGCTAAAACGAAAGGTGTTCTCATACCTGCCGCTGCAAATAAAATTTCGTGCATTAACATTAATCCTTGTGAAGATGTTGCTGTAAATACTCTTACTCCAGTACTACTTGCTCCGACAGCAGCACTTATTGCACTGTGTTCTGATTCTACTTTGATGTATTTAGCATTGATTTTTTCGTCAGCAACATATTGTGCTAAGTATTCAGAAATTGTAGTTTGTGGAGTAATTGGATAAACGGGAATAACTTTGGGTTTTGCTAATCTTGCAGCTTCTGCAACTGCTTTATTTGCGGTCATTACTTCTCTTATCATAAAATCACTCTCTTTATTCTTTTATCATTTCGATTGCATCGGAAGGGCATTCGTGTGCACAAATTCCGCATCCTTTACAGTAATCGTAATCAATATCGTGCTGTTTATTTACACAGGAGTCTGGACAAAATAAAATGCAGTTGTCACAGTCAATACATTTTTCTTTATCTAAAATTGGTTTGAAAGTTCTCCAGCTTCCGGTTTTATTATTTTTACTACTTCCGGGAGTAGTTATTGCACATCCTATATTTACCATATTCTCACCATTTATCCCATTTCGTAAGCTTTTTGGGTAGCTTCCGCATTTAACTCTCCAATTTTTCCAGGGAAGGTTTCTTTAATCACTTCAACAAGTGATTCAATACTTACTATATGGGTTTTTTTAGCAAAATAACCTAAAATAATTGTGTTTACAATGTTACGTCCTAATAAGTCAAGTGCAATTCCGGTAGCATCAATATCATGCACTACATGTTCTCCGCTACCTTCAAAGTTTTGTGTGTTAATAATTACCTCAGTATTATCTTTAATTCCTGAAAACACATCTACTACATTTAATAATCCATCGTCAAGAACTAATACATAATCCGGATTGTATATTTGGTATCTTAATTCAATTGGTTCATCATCAATTCTTGTAAAAGCCATTACTGGAGCTCCTCTACGTTCAACTCCAAAGAATGGGAAAGCTTGGACATATTTTCCATCTTTAAAAGCTGCTTTTGCCAAAATTTCAGCAGCAGTTACGGAACCTTGTCCACCTCTGCCATGAAAACGAATTTCAATCATTAATTCTCCTCCATATATTTATCATGTATAATCATTATAAATTACAAAATATATAAATTTTATGTTGAAATCTTATTTTTGGTTAATTTTGATTAACTCTTTTGATTTTTCTTAATTTTTTTAATATTATTTTCAATATATTTTATTATTTGATAGACAATTAGGGTATATTTTTTTTATAAATGGTGATCTTACCTTATCCTCAACCCCACGCCATCTCTTCACCTTTTTTTTTTTTTAAAGAAACCGGCACCCCCCAGAACTTCCCCTTAACCTTCGGCCGGCAGGGTAGGATTTTTTTAAAAAAAAGTTTTAATAATTACTGGGGAATTGGCATATCCTTTAATAAAGGAAGTTGTTGCAGGTTCAAAAAAGGACATAATTGTACATATTGCGGATAATACTCAAGTAGCTGCATTTTTAACTCCAAGGCAAATTATTAAAGAAGTAAAAAATTGTTTTAGTAATCAATTAGATGAAATTGACATGATTTTAGTTCCGGGTTTAATAAAAAAAGGAACAAAAGAAATCACAAAGGAACTTGGAATTCCAACTTTTAAAGGATCTACTGATGGGGCAGATCTTGCAATGGTTTTAAATTTAATTGGAAATATTGATTTGTCTGAAGATAAACCTGCAGATAAGTTAATTGAAGAGGAAAAACGTAAAGAAGCATTCAAATTCATCGATGAGTTTGAAAATGATGAAGAGAATATTAAGGAACTTCTTAAAAAACCGAATAATATTTTAATTGGTAATCTTCCAGTAGGTGAAGATTTCCCAATGAGAGTTTTATCCGAAATTGCTAATGCACCATTTTTATCAAAAGAAGCATTAATCAATAAATGCCAATATTTCGTTGATTCTGGTGCAGACATGATTGATATTGGAATGGCTGCTGGGGAAGATTTTTCAGATAAAATTCCAGAGTTAATTCAAACTTTAAGGTCGATTGTAGGAGATAGGCCATTAAGTATCGACACATTAAATCCAGATGAAATAAAAGTGGCTGCAGAAAATGGAATTGATTTTGTTTTAAGTCTTGATTTGGGAAATAACTCAGAAATTCAAAAGGTTCTAAAGGAAAAAGATATTCCTGCAGTATTGCTTCCCACCAACTTCTCACAAGGCAAATCACCGAAATCTCCAGCAGAACGCGTTGAAGCAATGCACCAGTTAATAAAAGACACTGAGGGGTTGCGTTATGTTGCTGATTTAATTCTGGATCCGGTTAACAGTGCAAGTATTGTAGAGTCAATAATCGCATGTCATGAATTCCACAAAGTCAACCCCGCACCGATGTTTTTCGGCGTTGGAAATGTAACTGAATTGATGGATGCGGATTCGGGGGGTGTCAATGTATTACTTGCAGGAATAGGTATGGAATTGGGAGTAAGTATTCTATTTACTCCTGAAGAAAGTGGAAAAACTAGGGGCAGTGTATATGAACTAGCTACCGCTTCTAAAATGATGTTTCTTGCAAAACACCGAAAATCTATTCCAAAAGACTTAGGAATAAATCTGGTTGCTTTTAAAGATAAACATAAAAGAAATGACATTATATTAAATGAGCTGGACGGTATTGAAGAAACCCACCAAGAAAAACCAATGAAATTTGTAAGGGATAAATTAGGCAGTTTCAAAATTAGTGTTGATTATGGAACTACAGTTGAATCAAGTAAGATTACTGCAACTCATTTTAAGAAAAACAAAGCAGATTTGGTGATTGCTGGCCATTCGGCAAGAGAGATTTATGAAGAAATTATAACAAAAAATCTTTTAAGCAGGATGGAACATGCTGCCTATTTAGGTTCAGAACTTAAAAAGGCAGAAATAGCAATGATCACTGGAAAAGAATATGTTCAGGATTTTGAATTATTCAAAAATCCTGACGAATTTAAAAAATAGATTTAATCAAAGTCTGTTGGGTCGTAAGTGTCTTCAGACTGTCCAGCTTGGGGTGTTGAACTAGGATCTGAGCTACTTCCAGAAGAACCGCCATTAGCACCTGAGCCACTTTCAGATGAACGGGCATCTGAACTAGCACTTGATGTGGATGATGCTGAATTTGAACTACTATCACTGCTTGAAGAATCTGCTGAAGATTGTGTATTTGATGCTTCACTGGCATTTATATTTGAATTAGTAATATTATTGTTTGGTTCTGCTGTCTGATTATCAGAATTAAGGGAAATTCCATTTCCGCTTATAAAGAAATATACACAGGCAACCATTACAATAATTACTATCAATGCAATAATTATCACATTATCAGATTTCATTTTTTCTACCTCCATTTAACAATAATATACTATTAATTACATAAACTATAAATAAATTTATTTTTATAATTTAGTCTATTAACAAAATTTTAGGAAGGTACGAAATTGAAAGTTGAAGATATTAATATTAAAGATATTGATAAATTGCTTTTAAAAGAGAATTATGTTTCAAACAATGAAATTTCAACAACTCTTTATTTATCATTTTTACTTGGAAAACCAATGCTTATTGAAGGCCCGCCAGGTGTTGGTAAAACAGAACTTGCAAAGGTAATTGCAAAATCATTTAACAGGGATTTCTTCAGGATTCAATGTTATGAAGGAATCACTTTCGAGCAAATCGTTGGTGAGTGGAATTATCAAAAACAATTGTTGCACTTGGAAGCTGCTAAAAATGATACAAGTAATGTTGAAGAGATTTTTGATGACGATTTCTTTATAAGAAGATCATTGCTTAATGCATTTTTGAATGAAAACGATTCTGTATTGCTAATCGATGAAATCGATAAGGCAGATGAAGAGGTAGAAAGTTTTTTACTTCAGGCATTAGGTGAGCAGGAAATCACTATCAATGATTTGGGAACATTCCATCTAAAAAATGATTTAATTGTTATTTTAACATCAAACTCACAAAGATCACTTCTTGATGAAACAAAGGATAGATGCTTGTTTTTATACATCCCCTACCCTACTGTTGAGAGGGAAATCGAAATTGTTAAATCAAAATTGCCAAATGTTGAAGATGAAACCGTATCTTATGTTGTTAATCTGGTTCATAGAATACGCAATCTTAATTTAATGAAGAAACCATCTGTAAGAGGTACCGTTGACTGGGTTAAATCAGTTAGCAATTTAGGAACTAATAATATTAACCGATCTCTAGAGGATAGTGTCGGAGTTGCTATTAAAACTGAAAGTGATAAAAAAAGGGTTATAAAAGATATTTTCAATAAACGATAAGATGATTAGTAAAATTGCAAATCTCTCAGCTGATTTGAGAAAAGAGGGATTGCCTGTAAGTATCAGGAGCACTCAATCGGCTATGGAGGTTTATCAGGATTTAGGTGATTTGGATAGGAATCTTTTAAAAACTGCTCTGCTGTCCATTTATGTTAAAGATAGATATGATATTCCTAAATTTTTAAAGATTTTTGATGAGGTATTTTCAGCTCCCGACCCTGAAAAAGAAATAGCTGATGATCTCAATAAAAGCAAAGCATACAAAGGAGCCGGGCCTAAATCCAACAAGTACATTATTCAAAAACAAAATACAATTGGCAAAAAAATCCAAAAGGAAAAAATTAACAATGAAAAATTAAAAATGCTTTCTGGCCAACCATTACTTGAAGAAGCTAAAAAGCTTGAACGTGATGGGGAATTGATGAATAAGGATTTGACTAAATTAAATAGATTCGACCCTAGAATGCTGGAAATTTGTCAAAGATTAGGTAAAAGAATTGCCAATAAACGTTCCAGAAGAAAAATCGAATCGAATTCTCATAAAATTGATATGAGAAGAACTATGAGGGCTAATTTAAAATACGGCGGAGTTCCAATTGAACTTATCAAATCTAAACCAAGACCTCATAAAAACGAACACCTCTTCTTAAATGATATCAGTGGATCTTGCGAGTGGATTAGTAGTTGGTTTTTCATGTTGATGTTTTCAGCACAAACTGCATTTAAAAGATCTCGAACTTTTGAATTTGACAATAAAGTAATTGAAACAACAAAAGCTCTAAAAGAGGAGTATCTTATAGATTCTTTTATAAAAGTAAAGGACATGCGTGTTAAAAACATGATGGTGCATGGAACATCTGATATGTATTCCGCTTTTACAAAATTTCAGAAGATGGCAAATATTAACAATAAATCTTATGTAATCATATTGTCAGATTGCAGGGACTGGGCCGGACCGAAAGTTAATGGAATTCCAGCAAGTGTTGAGATAGTTGGTGAAATGGTTAGGGATGCCAAGAAAGTAATTATTTTAAATCCTGAGGAGAGAAATAAATGGGATATTGTTGATAGTTGTGTTTCACTCTATGAGGATGCTGGAGCACAGGTATTTGAAGTAAATACTTTAAATCAACTCGCACAATTTGTAGAGCAAATGTAGGTAGTAATATGCAATGTAGTAAATGTGGAAATCCTAAAGTCATTATTAAAAAAGAACAATCAGGTCAGGTATTGTGTAAGGATTGTTTCATTGAATCAGTTGAAAAAAAAGTTATAAAAACCGTTCGAAAAGAAAAATTATTAGATAAAGGGGATAAATTGTTGGTGGCACTTTCCGGAGGTAAAGACAGTGTTACAACTTTAGAAATTCTAAATTCCTTTAGAAAAATGAATATCATTGAATTATGTGCCGTCACGGTTGATGAAGGAATAGCGAATTATCGCCAAGAAGGTGTCGATATAGCCATCAGGCATGCTGAACGTTTGGGAATTGAACATAAAGTAGTTTCTCTAAAGCAGGATTATGGAATTACTTTAGATGAAATAATGGAGAGGGAAAATCATAGAGGATCCTGCACTTATTGTGGAGTATTTAGAAGAACAATAATCAATAAAGCTGCACGTGAAATGGGCGCTACAAAAATAGCGACAGGACACAATCTGGATGATGAAGTTCAAGCTATTATGATGAATTACTTAGAAGGAAACACTGATAATTTAACAAAATTAGGTGCGAAAACAGAATCTAAGGCAAAAGAATTCACAGTTAAAATCAAACCCCTAAGAGAAATTCCCGAACGCGAAATAGGTTTATATGTAGTTGCAAAAGGTCTGGAAGTTCACTTTGACAGTTGCCCATATGCAATGCAATCATTTAGGGGAGAGGTTTCAGAGGTAATAAATCAGCTGTCTGAAAAACATCCAACAATAAAATATTCCACCCTCAGAGGTTATGATAAAATTAAGGGGATATTGAAAAAAGAAATGCAAAAGGAATACTCTCACGGAAGATGCAAAAGATGTGGAGAGCCATCTGCAAATGAGCTATGCAAGGCATGTTCATTTTTAGAAGAATTAGGAGTGTAAAACAATGCCATTCACATTAAAATATAAAGATTTAGATGAAAAAAGGGAAATCCCCAATGAAAGTTACACTATTAAAGATTTACTTAATGAATTGGAATTGTCCGCTCAGACAATAGTGTCAAAACAAAATGGAGAGCTTGTTATAGAAGACACAGTAATTGGAGAAAACGATGAAATTCAATTAATTCAAATAATATATGGAGGTTAATTTTGAAAATTAGTTATGAATGCGGGCCATGTTTTTTAAGACAGGCCAGAGAAGCTATGGATTTATCCACTGATGATGATGCACTTAAAATGGAAATAATGGAAGATGTTTTTAAATTTTTAAGCGATAATTTCAAATTAAACACCAACTCAAACGGTACAGGTTCCGCTATGCACAATTTGATTAAGCAAAAAACAGGATGCATGGATCCATATTATCGAGAAAAAATCAAAGGCAACGAAATAGCCTTAAGATTCTTGCCTGAAGTTAGAGAAATTCTAAAAAAAGATAATAGCTTAGAAAATCATGTTAAGATAGCTATCATTGGCAACATATTGGATTTTGGAGCATTTACATTAGATGATGATGTGGAAAGTGTAATCAAACAGTCACTTAAAAAGGATTTGGCTATAAAAGATATTGAAGGGCTTGAAACCTCACTTAAAACTAATGATAGATTATTGTACTTAGTAGATAATACTGGCGAGATTGTATTCGACAAACTGCTTTTATCAAAAATCAAAGAATATGATATGGATATTACAATAGCTGTTAAATCAGAACCTATTTTAAATGATGCATGTAGAAAAGATGCTCTTGAAGTCGGATTGGACGAATATGGTGAAATTGTTGATATGGGATGCGGAACAGTAGGTTATGTGGACAGTGAAATTTCAGATGAATTTAGAGAGATATTTAACGGTCATAAGTTCATAATCTCAAAAGGAATGGGAAATTATGAAGGATTATCGGAAATTGATTTGTCCTCTAAAGATATTTATTTCTTGTTATGTGCAAAATGCAATACTATTTCAAAAGAGTTAGGTGTTAACTTACATGACATGCTTTTATTTAGAAAATAATTGGTGAAAACATGATAATCGGATTTATAGGATTTGGAAAGGTTTCACAGAATCTAGTTAAACTGATAAACTCCGAGGATATTGAATTCATAACGTCAGCTGAAAACAGATCATATAAAACAATTGAAAATATTAAAAAGTCAAATGTTAAAGTTTTAGATAGCTTTAAGGATGTAGCTATTCGATCCGATATTTTAATTTCAGCAAATTCTCCAAAAGGCGCTCTTGGAGTTGCAAAAGATTTTGGCAAATACACAGATGGAATTTATCTTGATTTAAACAATATCTCTCCAGACACTATCTTTGAAATTAATAAGCATGTTGGCACCTTAGTTGATGGAGCCATTATTGGAAAAGTTGACTTTAACCCAATGCTATATGTTTCAGGCAACATGTCTGATGAATTGCTTTTTTTAGGAGAATTTATTAAAACAAGAAAGGTCAGCGATGAAGCAGGGGATGCAAGTAAATTAAAATTACTTAGAAGCGTTTATACAAAAACCCTGTCAGCGCTACTGATGGAATCTGCAGAAATTGCAAGAAACAATAATTTGGAAGAAGAATTTTTCGATATATTGGCTTTGACTGAAGGGGATGATTTTAAAGAAAAGTCTCTTTCAAGAATAAATAATACTTTAAACAATTCAAAAAGAAAATCAGAAGAACTAGAAGAGATTATTAATTATTTTACAAAAGAGGATTTGGTCATGGTTAGGGCAGCACTAGAAAAACTTAACCAATAACTACTTTAACCTTAAATCCTTTTTCAGTTTCCTTTATACTTCCACTGACTGGAATAAAATGGGAATCCATAATATATCTAAGATAAGTCACATCCCGTGCAGGCAATCTTAAATTAGTTTTAATCTTTTTACCTTCACTTTTAAACTGAACAGCAATCCTGCCATTTTTATTAACATATAAATCAGTATTCAGTCCTTCTTCAGTGATTTTTGTTTCAAATTTGGTTAGGTTCAGACCTGCTTCGATATTTAAAGGGGGTGCATCAACAGTGATATTTTCCCTTCTAAACTTATTGTTGGCTTCACGTGCACTAATTCCCTTTTCACCTTCACAGGCTACATACCAAGCTCTATCGATGGCTCTTTGAACTTTTTGATTATCCGGAATCACGCCGCTCTCTTCGTAGCTTTTCATCAATTCCATAACCTCTTTCTTATGGACATCCATTTCAATAGAACTAATTGCAAGCCTAGTCATTACCGGTCCATAATTGGATCTCCTAAATACTGCCCATATTGATTCAGGGTCTCTATAAACTCTTCTTTTAATAATTTCATTTATGGTGTTTCCATTAAGGTAGGCTATCCTTTCAAGGTTTGCCCTTGAATAGGTATTCATTCTTTTATAAATTGTCTGCCAATCACGCTTACCGGGGGTTCTGCATTCATCAATTTCGCGCTGTAAAATCTCAACAGTAGTTTTTGGAAGTAATTTTTTAACTTCATCAGTAATTACCATATCATTATCAATAATGGACTGCCTAATCAACCTGCCTGAAAATTTATCTTTATTGAATTCTTTTACAACATGATAATTAAGCTTAGATCCTAAAAATTCATTAATCGCATACCAACGAATTTCATTCCGATTAGTATAACTTTTTGGCATTCCAATGAAATTGCCTTCATCAATAAACTTTTGAGCTTTCGATTTTATCTCATCAAGACTGATGCTGGCTGAGGTTATATAATCACTTACTCCGTCATCAATCATTTGCTTAAGTCTAATGGGGACACTATAAGACAGGACTAATCTGTGATGAAGTCCTTCAAATGATTTAACTTCATCTGCACCTAAAGCTAATGCCATTTCACGACGGGCATTGAAATCAACAAAAAAAGGTCCATGATTCGCACTAAAACCTTTATTCAAATAAACAACTAGTTTTTTATTTTCTCTGTTAGCTATTTTACGAGCTTCTTTAATTAATTTTTCATGACCTTTATGAACAGGGTCAAAATCTGCACTGATTGCTATCAATAATAACACCAAAAAAAGAAATATGGATAAAATTAATTATCCAATAATTTTAAAATACCGCTAATTAACAACCATATTCCTATTAATGCACCGAGAACAACAGGGTTGGTTAGATAACTTCCAATAATAATGTATAATAAACCAAGAACAATTCCAACTATTCCAATATAAAAACCATATCTAGATTGACGGTTATTAATTAAGGAAACGAGCCCTACAACAATTAACATTATGCCTGCAAGATATAATGTAATTTCTGCTAAAAATCCAAGCATCGCTGGATTGAATATTAAACAAATACTTAGTAAAAGCAATATAATGCCTAAAATCAAATCAAGTATTGCTCCACTTTTATTATAATCAATTATGGCTATTCCAACAACGAGTAAGTAAATGGATATTAGTAGTATTGATAAACCAATTAATGCACTAACTCCAATAACTCCCATCACAGGGAATATGATAATTAATAATCCAAGAATTATAGCTAGTAAACTAATAAATTTAGTTTTCATGTTTGCCTCCTAATAATAATTAATCATTTAAAATATATTAATATAATGGGATATGTTTTATCTCTACAGTTGATGAGTTCATATCCGAATTTTCAACTTCAGCTAACCATTCACTTTTACAATCACAATCATATTCAATTTTTGTCTGTGTTAAATTGTTAGCTATTATCATATGTTTTAAATCTTTATTACATTTTTTACAGTTATACGGGCCACGCCTTGAACCAAAACCAGATGTATCTAAAAGAGCAGGTATGTCTATTTCATCTCGTACAGTGTTAATTATTTCAATGCAAGACCAAATCCATGGGGGCTGGTAGGCTCCTTTTCTCCAGAATCTTTCAATAACAGTTCCACTATGAATTGTTGCAGGACAAAATGAAAGCCGGTTAACTCCAATGGATTCACAGTAATGTGCAGTTTCAATAGCTTCAGATATTGATTGTGATTCGGATACTAAAATAGGTTTTACAAATATATATGCCTTTGATTTGATGTTGTATCCTTTAGTTTCGGATAATTTTTGAATTAATTTAACTGCATTTTCAAAATCATCACGAGTAAAACCTTTATTGATTTTATTCAACCTAGTATAATCATTGGAGGTTTCAAGACCAATACTTACTTCAAATAATGTATCTCCAATTATTTCAAATATTTCATCTAAGTATTCTTCTTTAACATATTCTGGTCTTGACTCAACAATAATTTCAGCTACGTTGCCTAATTCCATTAATGTTTTGAGGATTTCATCACGAGCATTTTTTGGAAGTTCATAAGGATTTAGGAAACTTCCAGAAGCAAATAATTTCACTGAAATCCTATCTTCTTCAGCTATTGGGTGTCTTGATAGGTGTTCGTGGAATATTTTTAAAATAGTTTCCGTATCAATTGGTTCAAGTGTACAATCAGATACATAACTACACATTGTGCATCCCCCACTATCTCCAAGAGCCCAAGCGCAACCCGGTGTTGGAAGAATTATAAATAATGTTTTTGCAACACCATTATATGTCAAATCATCATTATACCAACTTGCCCCAACTTGTTCCGGGGGTTTCGGTTCTTTTCGCTCAAAAGCCATTTGTCTTATTTCTTTTGCTAAGTTTTCAATTTCCATTATAATATTATTGGGCTGATGTTATAATTAAAAATTATGTTAAAAACACGTTGTTATTAATTTGTGTGTAATGGTCTAAAAAAAATAAAATAAGAAAAGAGAAGCAAGTTTAGAAACTTGCAATAACTTCTCCTAATAATTTAATGGATTCTTCCACGTTTTTACCAACAGGAGAACCTGCTACATATTGAGTTACACCCATTTCAGCTAAGCCTTCAATTTTAGGGATGAACTCATCAGGGGTTCCGCATACGGAAAATGCGTCGAGTGCTTCATCGGTTACAGCACCAATAGCTCCACCGAAGTCACCTTTAGCTAAGAAACCACCCATTTTTTCGTTGAATCCTTCAGGCAATCCATGTCTTTCGATAACCATAGGAGGGGATCCAGCTGCAATGAATGCAACAACAATTTTAGCAGCATTTTTAGCTGCTTCGGAGTCAGCACCAATGGAGGTTGCAGTGTATGCACCTACATCGAATTCTTTGTCTCCTGCTGCTTCGATACCTTTTTTGATCATAGGCATTGCTGATTCGTAATCTTTAGGGTTGGATGCATTAATCAATACACCATCAGCGATTTCTCCAGCAGTTTCTAACATTTTAGGTCCTTGTGCTCCCATATAAACTGGGATGTGTTCTTGGACAGCTTTTACTCCACCTAAGGATGCTCCAGCTTCGGTTTTTTCTCCAGCTAATAAAGTATTAATGTCAGCAATAGCTGTTTTAATAGTGGATACAGGTTTAGTCCATTCAATTCCTAAAGCATCGAAGGTTGCTTTGTCTCCAGGACCAATACCAAAGGTTGCTCTTCCATTGGATATTTCATCAATAGTTGCGATTGCGGAAGCAGAAATTGCAGGGCTTCTTACATATGGGTTGGTTACTCCAGGTCCCATTTTAATAGTTTCAGTATTTGCTGCAAGCAATGCTAAAGTTTCGTATACATTTTTATTGTTGTAGTGGTCTGTAATCCAAGCGTATTCAAAACCGACATCTTCTGCTAGTTTTACTAATTTTACAATTTCATCTAAAGGTTGATTTGGTACGAATTCTATACCGAACTTCATATTTTATCACCGATAATAGTTTTGGTTAGCAATATATAAAGTAATTATTATTTGAATTAGATAGAAAATTTTAAATATAATTTATATTTTTTTCTATTGATTTATTATAATAGATTAATGGGTATTACTTAAATTCTTTTTTGTAATATGTATGTTGTTTTGTTTTTTACTAATGAAACTTCATAAAATTCATTTTTATTAGTGGGTATTTATTTGTAATTTTCTAAAATAAGTATTTTTAACCTATCTATTTTGTTTTATTGCTGTTTTATTTTATTTATTTTTATGAAAAATTTAAATTGCAATATTTTTTAATTAATTTTGTTAGTAAAATTATTGTGTCTATTAGATGAGCTATGTGTTTTTATGGCGTTGGTTTAAGTTAAATTGTATTGACAATGTTGACTATGATGACTGCTTTTCCGCATGTAGCTAAATTATCATATTTATTGTATTGATTAAATTATTAATATCATGAATGTGCTTTGTGAGTACCTGAGCTTTTTCGGGTATGATGTAAGTTTTGTAGATGTGGTGAAATTTGATTATAGAAACTTTTATATCAAATTTATATATGTATAAACACTCGTCTTACTATATTTTAATATTTAGCGTACTTCATAATTTTTTTATTAGTATTATGATCTGTTATGTGATTCAATTCTGTTTGATCCTGGCAGATGCTACTGCTATTGGGATTCGATTAAGCCATGCAAGTCGAACGAGTTCAGACTCGTGGCGTACGGCTCAGTAACACGTGGATAACCTACCCTTAGGATTGGGATAACCTTGGGAAACTGAGGATAATACTGGATAGGCAATTATTCCTGTAATGGTTTTTTGTTTAAATGTTTTTTCGCCTAAGGATGGGTCTGCGGCCGATTAGGTAGTTGGGGCTTAGGTAATGGCTTACCAAGCCGTTGATCGGTACGGGTTGTGAGAGCAAGAGCCCGGAGATGGAACCTGAGACAAGGTTCCAGGCCCTACGGGGTGCAGCAGGCGCGAAACCTCCGCAATGTGAGAAATCGCGACGGGGGGATCCCAAGTGCCATTCTTAACGGGATGGCTTTTCATTAGTGTAAAGAGCTTTTGGAATAAGAGCTGGGCAAGACCGGTGCCAGCCGCCGCGGTAACACCGGCAGCTCTAGTGGTAGCAATTTTTATTGGGCCTAAAGCGTCCGTAGCCGGTTTAATAAGTCTCTGGTGAAATCCTGTAGCTTAACTATGGGAATTGCTGGAGATACTATTAGACTTGAGACCGGGAGAGGTTAGAGGTACTCCCAGGGTAGAGGTGAAATTCTGTAATCCTGGGAGGACCGCCTGTTGCGAAGGCGTCTAACTGGAACGGTTCTGACGGTGAGGGACGAAAGTTAGGGGCGCGAACCGGATTAGATACCCGGGTAGTCCTAACTGTAAACGATGCGGACTTGGTGTTGGGGTGGCTTTGAGCTGTCCCAGTGCCGAAGGGAAGCTGTTAAGTCCGCCGCCTGGGAAGTACGGTCGCAAGACTGAAACTTAAAGGAATTGGCGGGGGAGCACCACAACGCGTGGAGCCTGCGGTTTAATTGGATTCAACGCCGGACATCTCACCAGAGGCGACAGCTGTATGATAGTCAGGTTGATGACTTTGCTTGACTAGCTGAGAGGAGGTGCATGGCCGCCGTCAGCTCGTACCGTGAGGCGTCCTGTTAAGTCAGGCAACGAGCGAGACCCACGTCCTTAGTTACCAGCTTATCCTTTTTTTTTGGATGATGGGCACACTAAGGGGACCGCCTATGATAAATAGGAGGAAGGAGTGGACGACGGTAGGTCCGTATGCCCCGAATCCTCTGGGCAACACGCGGGCTACAATGGCTAAGACAATGGGTTCCGACACCGAAAGGTGGAGGTAATCCTCTAAACTTAGTCGTAGTTCGGATTGAGGACTGTAACTCGTTCTCATGAAGCTGGAATGCGTAGTAATCGCGTATCACTATTGCGCGGTGAATACGTCCCTGCTCCTTGCACACACCGCCCGTCACACCACCCAAAAAGGGCTTGGATGAGGATGTAATTTTTGTTATATTCGAATCTAGGTTTTTTGAGGAGGGTGAAGTCGTAACAAGGTAGCCGTAGGGGAACCTGCGGCTGGATCACCTCCTTACATATTATTTGATATTATTATTTATTTTATTAATTTAACATTTTGCAATGTATATAGTAATTTTTCATGAGTGTTATGCATGTCCTGTTGGTATGATTGCAACTGTAATCAAACACTTAATCATCTACAAGACTGAGTATATTCTAATTAAGAATTTAATTAGTATATTATTATATAATTATTAGTGCAGCATCGTTTTATATTAAAACAGATGTGAAGGGAAAATTTTTATTATAATTTTCCGTGCATAAGTAGTAACCCTAACTGGCACTAACTAACCAAATATATTGTGTTAGATTATGTGTTATTTTTTTAAAGAAGAAAATCTTTTTAAGAAAAGTTTCTTTTTTAAGCATTATTTGTTAGAATGAGACTATCCTAAATTATTTTTTTTATAGTTTATGGTTTTTTATTCTTCTTGATGGTTAAAAAAAATATATTATAGACTTTTTTCTTGTGTATTAGATTATTTTTTTCATAGTATAGTTTGCTAAATTGTAATAATTTTTTTTGTTGTTTAAAATTTTGCTACTTGTGCTATCTGGGGGATGGCTTGGCTTGAGTTGCCTATGAAGGTCGTGGTAAGCTGCGATAAGCTTGGGCGAGGAGCATACATCCTTTGAACCCAAGATTGCCTAATGGGACTTCCTAATATGTTTGTTGCATATTGATCCTTGTAGGATTGGGAACCCACTGAATTGAAACATCTTAGTAGGTGGAGGAAAAGAAAGCAATTGCGATATCGTTAGTAACGGCGAGCGAAATCGATTCAGGGAACAAACTGAATCCCACTTAGTGATTTGTGGGAGATGTGGTGTGTAGACTTTACTTTTTTAGAACTTT